>JAQFVO010000827.1 GCA_027942505.1 Endozoicomonas sp.
TTGCCAGCGAGGGTGGGGCGTTAAGACACGCCAGTCAAATTCCAGTGCCAGACCGTTTTGTTGCAACGCCATGGCCACAATCTCCATACGGGTCTGAAGCACCGGATGAGCATACTCCAGTGCCATACCATCATTGCGCAGGGCCAGCGCCACCACATCCGGGTCAGCCCGCAGTCGTTGACTGGCGTGTCTTAACGCCCCACCCTCGCTGGCAACAGCAAGGCACACCATATCACGATCATCACGCAGCCTGGCACTGACATAAACAAGCTGTTCACCACGATATTTCAGCACCAGATTTACCAGCTCGTCATCATCACGCAGCGCATCGCTGAAATACCTGAAATTGGCGTAATTGCGCTCCAGAGCCATCTTCATGAGTGCTTTGTCGCTGTAAAAGGAGCCAGGCAAGTAAAGACGGATAAAAGTGAATGGTGTCTGATGGGATACCGCCAAGCGGGCGAAATGGGGGTCGTTCCTGATTGACCCTGCCGCGTACACCAGTGCCCTGCCGTTGTTTTGCAGGGCAGCGGTGACGATGTCTGGATCACCCCGCAAACGTTCACTGGCGTACTCCAGGGCCGGACCATTATTTTTTACAGCGATGGATACCAGTTCAAAGTCATCACGAAGGGCATCGCAGGCATAGCACAAAGTTTCCCCGTTTTTTGCTACTGCATGCCTGAACAGTGCTCTATCCTCTCGAAGCCTCATGCTGGCATATTGCAGGTTGTGGGGGTTGCTGCTGATCGACGCCTCTACCACTTCCCGGTCGTCATGAAAATCAGGAAAAGGTTCTAAACTCACCGGGGTTCGACTCATCTTCAGGTACTCGACGGCCATTTGCCGGTACAGCTGATGGTCCTGAAATACGTCTTTATCGATCAACCACTCGTTATTGCGACCATAATCAATCCCTTTGCAGGCCAACAAAAACAGTTCCTTGAGAAATGGCTGATCGTGTTTCAGCTCCCCGGCGAAATATCTGGCACAGCGGTAATCACAAGTCACTGCCAATGTTGCCAGCTGGCGAAAAATGACCGGATCGTTGATCAACTCCGGGCCGATATGTTTGAAAACATCTGTACATTTCTCGCTCTCATTCTCACTCGCACAATTGCGCAACGCCCGGGAGACGATATCCACATCGTTTTTAAAGTGAACCGGAGCGTGAGCCAGGGCTTGTGGGTGGCATTTGACAGCAGCCCAAACGATTGCCCTCTTGTTGCGCAGCTGTGGAGCAAGACATTTGAGAATGTGACCATTCTGAGACACCAGCCGCCTGGCCGTTGTCTCGTCATCAAGCCAGGTCGTCCATTTTCGCACCCAGTGGCCGGCCCTGGCCGGATCAGTTAACAAATAATGCCACAGCACAGTACGCCTGTGGGAATCACTTTGGGCTTCGAGCAGGTGACCGATCCGATCGTCGCTGACATCCTTGAATAGCCGGGCTGTCACTTGCAAATGGGCCAACGTTTTGTTGTGGGTCCAGGGGGTGATCAGGGAGCGGTTACCCCTGCGACCAACAAGCCAATAGGCATGAGCAAGGGCGAGCGCATTGACCTTTGCGAAGGTGGGGTTGGCCAGCCTTTTTTGGATCGCACTCATGTTCCATACCGTTTGACTGCCGTCCAGGTGGAATTCATCAAGGTCCAGGTCGATGTTTTGCAGGCTCTGCATGAGCGCAAGAATGTCGACAAACAGCGTCTGCATGGCGTCCAGGGAGGGTATTCGGGTAAATTCAAACAGGATCTGGTGTGACTGATCGTTGTAGACAATATCTGGTGCGCCCAGACCGGCTGTCGGCGGCAATTGAGCCAGCGTCTGCACCAAATGCCACAATCGTAGCCACTTCCCGTTTACATGGCTGTCACGGCAAAAGTCTTCACTGTAACGCAGACGCAAGGTACGCTCTCTACCACCCTCAGCCTGCGTCAGCAATTCCACGGAGCAGGCGTGGCACAGCAACTGAATGGCCATTTG
>JAQFVO010000898.1 GCA_027942505.1 Endozoicomonas sp.
TGACTGATGATCTGGAACGGGCCTCTGCTGCGGATGTTTCCAAGGAGCTAGCTATTCGCCAGGCCTGTTTTCGAGCACAAGTCCGTGAAGCTTTGGACGCCTTTGGCTTTGTCAAGTACAACACATATTTCAGACTACTGTATAAGCGCGGCCATCGCTGTCTGGACACGTTGGATTATGGGGAATTTGAACGAAGGAATTTCCGAATTCTCAGGCTGGATTTTCAGGAGCCAATCAACCGACATGACGTTGCTGGAGCGCTTGACTCCCTGGGCCCGGGTTTCACCGACCATTTGTTTACCATTACACCGACCGCTACAGGTGATACTGAAGACAGTGCCAATGACACGATTAAGTTGGATGTGATCATATATGGACCGAAGAAATCGACAAATGACAAGTCATAGACGCAGGCTCATAAATACCACCAAACTCTGCCCATCCTGAACCAGTCGAGGAAATTTGGCAGACGGACTCAATAGAGCTCAAGGCTGAAAAACAGGGAGGCAATATCAGGAGCGTACCTGGCATGCTCGGTCTACCGGATTCAGGCAGAAGAAGCCTGCCACAGGTTTTAAAAAACCCGGCAGCGGAACTGGTGTAAAAAAATTGTCTATCGAGCATGGAATAGCAATTCTTATGGTTAGGTTGGCTCAGCTGATTTTCGTTGCGCCCACCCCTTCATACATCACTGATAATACAAGTAATGATCATGATAAATATCTGCCATAAAAGCGTATATGCTGGTTTGAACAGACTATCGGAGCCTCTTGGCAGACAAATAATAAGCCGTTCAACGGGTGCCCTTGGCCACCGGTTTGTAGCTCACTGCGATTCCCGCGACTACAGCGAGAAATTGCCAAAACTTGAAGACCGGGTTGCCAAGTCTATAAAACTTAAAAAAATCGGTGTAACTGCCGGGATACAACACGTGGTACGTGTTTTCAGCGACCACGGCCCTTTCAAAATCCTTGGTGCAGGGGCTGCGACAATCGCTGCCCTTAAAT
>JAQFVO010000921.1 GCA_027942505.1 Endozoicomonas sp.
AATGCTACCGTGTTTCACTGTACTGGTTTTGACGACGGGGGATCTTTCAGGGTTATCTCTGCCGCTTTGCTTGAGCAAGTGGTGCATCACTGCCCAGAGGTACTCTATGCCCGGGATGATAAGGGCAGAACCGTGCTCGAGTCCTTTTTTTACTATACAGGTGATTTCAAACCAAGTGTTAACGGTAGTTTTTTACAGCACCTTATTGAAGCAACGGCAGATGGTGCTATTGAACCTTGTCATATTCTTGCCCTGCTCAATCGGGTGGATTCATATTGGGGGTTTCATGCCTGGCTGGCGCTGCACATTCTGGGTAAACCCAATTTGATTCGTGGTGGCCCGGAGGCTGTTAAACCCGCCTTGCTGGCTAATGACGTTGCCCGGAGTTTTCTGCGTATTATCTTGTCAGGGGAAGAGCTGCTCCATGAGTTACGTAAGCCCTGCCGTTATGTCTTACAGTGGGTCATCTTCGAATGACAGTGGGCAGAAACAGGCTATAGCGTTCGGACAGCAAGTAACACAAACTGTACCAAACGATCATTTAAACAGCTCAATATTCTGTGACGAGGGTACATTTCACAACCCACTGTGTGATTCCCGTTTTAAAAAAGTGCCAGTCACTGTTATTTATTCTCAAGAATCCCATCTTGGCGATCAGCCTGACTTACCCGTAGAAGCAAGGTTGCAAAGCCCCCAGAGTAGTAATCAGTCAGAAATAAAAATTGTACAAGTTTGGAGTATGGCTGTTGAAAAAGATTCTAAATCTGTTGATAACAGCCATCAGTATCCTAACCTGATGGAACAAGTCAGTCAGATAATTCCAGCTGATAACTTGAGTAATATAGATACGAGCCAGACCGTGCAAACTCGAGAAAGTCTGGTGCATTCAGAAGCTGTAGCCATACGAACGAATTGGGAGTTAAAGGCACACACCAATAAATATGTTTCAAACTCATCTGAGAAAACAACTGATATTAGAGCTATTCGTTTGGCACGCCATAGGGAGTGCCAAAGGAAACTTCGCAAAGACCCCGCTTACGCAGAGCGCGAAAGGAAGCGCAAAAGAGAGCAAAGGAAGCACAAAAAGCAGCATTGTCAGTCAGTCAA
>JAQFVO010000998.1 GCA_027942505.1 Endozoicomonas sp.
TGCTGAAGGCAAAACAGCGCTGCATATAGCCGCTGAGAGGGGGTATAGCGATTGCCTGGAAATTGTCGCCACTGAAATCGATGAATTGGGTGTTAATGCCGTCAATGCCAAAGGTAAAACTGCTCTGCACCTCGCCGCCAAAGGAGGGCATTGGGAGTGTGTTAAAGTCCTGATCAAGTGGGGAGCGGATCTCAATGCAACCACTTTTGAAGGGAAGACTGCTCTTTATATCTGTGTGGAAAAAGACCACAGCGATTGTCTGCAATTACTGGTTGACGATGGAGCGGATCTCAATTGCCTTACCATTCTTGGCGAGTCAGCGCTGCACATCGCTGCCAGGGAAAGCCGGATTGAGTCTATGTTGGCCATGATTAAGGGCGGGGTGAAGCTCGATGCCCGCTCAACTCACGGCGAAACAGCTGTGCACATTGCTGCTCAGGAGGGCCGTGTTGATAGCCTGCAAACCCTGATCAAGTGGGGCGCGGATCTCAATGCCACAATAGAAGACTGGACAGCCTTGCACATGGCAGCGAACTTTGGCCACAGTGAGTCCGTGGGGGTGCTGATTCGAGGAGGAGCAGCACCCAATGTTACCGTTGATGGCTGGACAGCACTGCATTTTTCCGCCCAAAAAGGCCTGAGTGATTGTGTGCAAGAACTGATCAAAGGCGGTGTCGACCTTGAAACAACGGTTGCAGGCCAGACGGCACTGCATCTGGCTGTCAGCAACGGTCACAGCCAGTGTGCGAAAAAACTGATCAATGGCGGGGCGGATATTAATGCAACCACAGCACAAGGCGAGACGGCACTGCACCTGGCAGCCAGTAACGACCACACTAAGTTAGTACCAATTCTGCTCAATGACGCCGCGGATTTAAATGCCACCACGCCGCGAGGCGAAACAGCAGTGCACCTGGCGGCTATTTATGGGCACAGTGGTTGTGTGCAGCCTCTAATCAGGGCTGGGCTGAATGTCAATACCACCGCCAAGGGCTGGACTGCGCTCCATTTTGCTGCCCACTTAGGCCACGTAGAATGTATCCAGGAGCTGATTAACAACGGTGCTGCATCTGATGCACTGAATGATTACCGCAGAACCCCACTGCACCTGGCCACCCTGGCAGGCCACAGAGAGTGTATTCGGATTCTGGCCAGGGCCGGGGCAGATCTCAATGCCAAATCTTACTTTGGCAGAACTGCGCTGCATCTTGCCGCCCGCGAGGGCCTCAGGGACTGCGTGCAAGCCCTGATTGATGGCGATGCGGATGTTGATGCCATCAGGGCTGACCTGGGTAGAACGCCGTTGCATTTTGCTGCTCAGGAAGGTCAATGGCACTGTCTGCAAGTCTTGACTGAATCCGGGGCGGATCCTGATGTCACCACCGAGGACGGGGAGACAGCACTGCACCTGGCTGCCTCCGCAGGCTTCAGCCAGTGTGTGCAAATTCTGACGGAAGCCAAAGCGGACGTTGACAGGAAAACGGATTACGGCAAGACGGCACTCCACCTGGCTACCAGCGACGACCATTTTAAATGCGTGCGAGCCCTCATCAAGGGTGGGGCAGATCCTGATGCGACGACTTACAGTAGTTACGCTCCCGAAATAATGATGTTCAACGACTGTTCCCGGGACTATCGTTGGACAGCATTACACATTGCCGCCCATCATGGTCACGTTAAGTCACTCAGGGCTCTTATTCTGGGAGGGGCAGACCTCAATGCTGCCAATGCTGACGGTTGGGCCGCGCTGCACCTTGCTGCCTGGAGTGGCCACAGGGAGTGTGTGAAAGCCCTGATCCAGCAGGCCAGAGTGAATCTCAATGTCACTACGAACCGGGGAAAAACAGCATTTCAACTGGCCGTCGAACAAGGCCACAGCGACTGCCTGGAAGCTCTTGAAAGCGCCGGGGCGCAGAAAAAAAATTGCCCTGTGCAATGATGCAGATTTGATGTTGAACCTTTGGTTTGATACAAGCCGCGCTAAAGGTGCAAGTAGCTAATCATAACCAGCTTGTCAGTAAATCACACCGCAGATATTGGTAAGCTTCAACTCAACATTGAACATTAACTGAATGTCTATACCGACAGGGAGGTCGAATTATGGACTCTACAGGTTTTGCTCCGTACACCCCTTCCAACGTTTCCAGTCCCATCATTGAGGAAAAGGGCAGACGTTCCATATGGTCAAGTATCGGCAGCGCTGCTGGCAAGGCTTGTGCCATGCCACTACGCATTGCCTCAACGGCGGTAAATGGCGGTATATTTGCTGCTTATTACGTCACTGCTGTGGCTTTTACCGGGCTTGCTGCCGCCGGAGGCACTATCTACGGTATGGGTAAACTTGCTACAGATGTTGTCCGTGGCAAACCTCACAAAAGCCTGCAAGAGTACGCCATCACTCCCGCCCGAAAGACGTTTAACTTTATTTCTCGCCTTTACTATGAACTGCCAAAACATGGAGCTGAAGTCATCTTTGGTAGCGTTGGTATCACTGTGGTTGCCGCTCTGTCAGTCATAGCAATGTGTAGCGGTAGCGGAGGTGATGGTGTCAGTACTGCTTGTTTCTTGTGTATCGGTACCTCCGACAGTTATGGCAGTGGCGGTGATCAAGTCTCTGAGGAAGGTCCTGATGAGGATTATAATCCCTCAGGTATCCTTGCAGCACTGTATCCGTACAGGCCTGCTATTGTTCTTGGACGTAAAATCATGGGCAAAACCACCGAGCTATTGAATCGTGGCCAGGAGGCTGACTTAGAATCGGTTGAATAGGTTTTTGTACTCAGGGTGGCGGTTGTTTCCCCCCTCTGAGGCTGTCGCAAAAAGCAAAAAAGCGTTGAACCACAAAGACACCAAGGCACAAAGAAAGCCTTTTTTGTCTCCCGGGCGTAGCCTGAGCAGGCTCGGAAAAAACTTTGTGTCTTTGTGGTGCAAAGCTTTTATGCCTCTCACAATGTACCTTAAAGTCTACCTTGAATGGGTGTCCCGGGACTC
>JAQFVO010001429.1 GCA_027942505.1 Endozoicomonas sp.
CTGACCGAAAACCAGTCTACCTATATTCCTATTGGCGTGGTGCATCGGCTGGAAAACCCTGGCAAGTTTGACCTTGAGCTAATTGAGGTTCAGAGCGGGGGGTATCTGGGTGAGGATGATATTGTGCGGTTTGAGGACACCTACGGACGAACTTGATTTTTATTGGCCACGGAGACACAGAGGGATAGAAAATTGCTCCTGCATTTTCGACACTTCCACCATCCATGGCGGTCGCACGGAGAAAAAGACTTTTTTCTTATCTCCGTGCCTCTGTGACTCCGTGGCAAGTTTTTCTTTACCGGGCAACATCGAAAATGTGGCGGTTATTCCGGACAGTTCCTAACCGCGCCTCCCCTGGTCCAGCCTTTCAGCCAACCAGGTTTTAACCACCGCTTGCCGGGCAATACCGAGCCTGGCGGCCTCGCGATCAAGGGCGTTGATCATCCACTCAGGAAAGTCGATATTGATTCGACGGGTTTCCAGGCCGGGGCGTTGTGCACTGGACCAGTCAATATGTTCATCAATGCTGTCGTGGCCTTCATCAAAGGCCTGGTCAAATTCTTTGGCTTTCATAGGCAGCTATCTCTTTGGGTCTTGAGCGACGCACCGAAATAATTCGGGTTTTATCATTACGTGGCGTAAATACGGCAGTGCAGTGTTTTCCGGCGTATTTGGCAATGAGCAGCAAACGAGGCTCATCAGAAATCAAGGCCTTGATGACCACTCGGTTTTCATCCAGCCAGAGATTCTGAGCCTGATCGAAATCAATGCCATGTTTTTCCAGATTGCTAAGACTTTTTGCCGCATCATACTCAAACATGATTGTTCAGGTATCCAATATATATCTACACGCCACCTTAAATATAGGCCAATATATACCGTTTTTCACTCTAGGTGTCTTAGATGAGCACTCTTAATTGTTTTAAGGCCTATGATATCCGTGGCCGTATGCCCGATGAATTGAATGAAGATATCGCCTGGCGGATTGGTCGGGCGACAGCGGAATTCTTAAATACCAGTGAGAAACCCAAAACCATGGTGGTTGGAGGAGATATTCGCCTTTCCACGCCTGAACTGAAAACAGCTCTGAGTGATGGGCTGCGTGCCGGTGGTGTAGAGGTGATTGATATCGGCCTGTGTGGTACCGAAGAGGTCTATTTTGCCACTTCGCACCTGAAGGCAGATGGCGGCATTATGGTGACTGCCAGCCATAACCCGAAAGACTATAACGGCATGAAGCTGGTGCGGGAGGAGAGTAAGCCGATTTCCGGGGATACCGGGCTGCGGGAAATTCAACGGTTGGCCGAAGAAATTTTTGTGGAGCCGGACAGAATAGGCTCCCCGGATTCTCCATTTGGCTCTTATCGGAAGATCAGCAACCTTGCCCCTTATGTGGATCATATTCTGAGCTATATCAAACCGGATGAGTTGAAGCCTCTGAAACTGGTGGTGAATGCTGGTAATGGGGCTGCCGGGCATGTGATTGATGCCATTGAGCAACGGTTTAAGGCGACCGCCATGGATGGCGGAAGTGCCTGTTCAGCAGGGAGCATTAACAGGCCAACGGGTGTGCCGGTGGAGTTTGTGAAGATTCACCATGAACCGGATGGTAACTTTCCCCATGGGATTCCTAACCCGTTGTTACACGACTGTCGGCAGGCAACTGTGGATGCGGTGTTGGAACACAAGGCAGATATGGGCATTGCCTGGGATGGTGATTTTGACCGTTGTTTCCTGTTTGATGAAAAAGGTCAGTTTATTGAGGGGTATTATATTGTCGGGCTGCTGGGTGAGGCGTTTCTGGCTCATTATCCTGGTGCGAAGATTATTCATGACCCTCGTTTAACCTGGAATACCATTGATCAGGTTACTACAGCTGGCGGTGTGCCGGTGCTGTGTAAAACTGGGCATGCCTTTATCAAGGAGCGGATGCGGGAGGAGGATGCGGTGTATGGCGGTGAGATGAGTGCCCATCATTATTT
>JAQFVO010001431.1 GCA_027942505.1 Endozoicomonas sp.
CTGACCGAAAACCAGTCTACCTATATTCCTATTGGCGTGGTGCATCGGCTGGAAAACCCTGGCAAGTTTGACCTTGAACTGATTGAGGTACAGAGCGGGGGGTATCTGGGTGAGGATGATATTGTGCGGTTTGAGGATACTTATGGGCGGGCTTGAGTTGTGGGTTGTGAGGTCTGAGGGAATTGGGCAATTCACAATTAACTATTCCCTATTCACTCATAACTCATAACCCATAACCCATAACCCATAACCCATGAGCTCCTTAGTCTCTCCCAACTTGCTCCTTTACCAGCGTGGTGACAATGGATAAAGTCCCCAGCTTTTTGCTGCTTTCAAAGCTGTAGAGCGTTTGGGTGCCTTTGCTGATGGCACGCCGGGCAATCAAGCAATCAGAGAAATCCACTTTGGGGTTTTCGCTGTAATCCATAAGCGCGCTCTGTAGGGCACTCCAGTCTTCAAAAATGAACCGGGTGTTACTGGCAAGCTGTTTGAGAACGGAGTGTATTTCTGCTTTGGTTAACTCAAAGACGGTTTCCAGCACCCACTCGGTTTCGGCCAGTACAATGTCCGAGAGGTAAACGGAGTCAGCAGAATTGATGGTTTCAGCCGCTACTCTCGCCTGCCAGGGCGGGTTACGGGCATCGACCGGCGCTAACAGGTAACGCAACAACACATTGGTATCAACGGCAATCATGATTCGCCCCGGAATTTCCTGGCGGCTTTGTCTTTGATGGCTTTTTTGGTGCCCTCTGGCGTTAGGTGTAGATCGCTATCATCAGGTAATTTGATGGTGCCAGAAAGGTCATCGGAGGTCATCTTTACCAAATGTGCCACACCATCGCGCTCGAAAACCTGTATAAAGTCGCCTGGTTTTAGCCCGAGCTTTTGGCAGATACTTTGAGGAATAGTCACTTGCCTTTTGGTCGTTAACTTATGCACGTCACACCTCTTTGTATTACTTTGCTGTAATAGTAATACTATCGTAGGTAAAGGTTGTACGCAGGGCAAGAAAGGTTGTAGCTTCAATCAGGCTGGCCCATATTTGTGCAGAAAATCGGGATCTGAAAATCGGGGTCATATATGGTCCGCCCCGCATTGCAAGGAAAAGTTGTCACAACGGCTTTTAAAGAGTAATGCTTCAACTCTCCTAATAAAGAGGCCGGCCTTGGGGTGAGGTCTCAATGTCTCTCACCAGCATCAATAAATATCTCCGGCTCCAGCCCAAATCGCTCAGCCAGTTTTTTTACCTGTTTCAAATTCAGTGACCTTTTGCCGTTCAGCACTTCGGAAACCACGCCCTGACTACCAATCTCCGGGAGGTCTGACTGGTTCAGGTTATGCTGCCGCATCAAGGTTTTCAGTAGAGCGATGGTGCCATCCTGCTGATCCCACTGGCTTAATACCGGATGGGTGCGGTACTCATAGGCTTCCGTCTGCCGGAGAATTAACTCAGCCAGCAGGTGACGCGGGTCTTCAGGGGCATCCCCAGCACTTTGCAGCAGTGCCTCAATGGTATCAAGGGCGGATTGGTAGGCCGATTCATCATGGATAGGGCCAAGGCAGGGGGCAGCCTCCAGCAGACGGGTAAACCGCTGGGTAAGTTCTGTCAACTGGTCCGGTGTATAGCTCATAGCTTGCCTCCTTTTCGGCATCGGTTGATGATCTGGTCATACTCTTTATGGTCAACAATGTGCTTGATAAACACCTTCTGGCCAGTGAAGTAAAAAATACCAATCAAGCGCATATGGTTGCCGGAAATATCAATAATGTAAGCATCCCGGTCGTAGCGGAACCGCTCCACGCTTTTAAAAGTACGTTGCAAAACATGGACGTCCGGGAAGTTGTTCTTGTTCAACACTTGGTAAGTCTCCATGATGGCGTCCGCGTACCTGGGGTGCTTTTTTGCCGCCTCTGCAAACTTTCTTTTCGCTATGATATGCATAAACAACCCTATATCTCAAATTGAGATTCTTCAAGCTGAAACAAGTTCAAAAAGAGGAAAAACCGGGGTCAAAAAACCGGGGTCAAAAACCGGGGTCAAAAACCGGGGTCAGGTCTTTCTTTGTGCACAAATAATGTCGTTTATAAGGAAGGTCAGAGTTTT
>JAQFVO010001031.1 GCA_027942505.1 Endozoicomonas sp.
GAAAAGAAAAGCTCTTCTTTGTGCTCTTCGTGTCCTTCGTGGTTCCCTTCTTTTCAGGGCCTTTTGCGACACCCTCCGTCGCAGGAATGACGAAGAGTGGGAGGAGCATCAACCAGCCACAGATTCTGGCTCATCGTCCTGCTTGACGGTGGCCTCATCAGCGTTAGTCAAGTCTTCCACCGCAGTGGCATTGGCCAAGCTCTGCGCCCCATCCGCAACGGTCGAGTCCTGCTCGTCGTCAGCATCGGCCAAGCCCTGCTCCCCGTCTGCAACGGTCGAATCCTGCGCGTCGTCAGCATCGGTCAAGCCCTGCACTCCGTCCGCACCGGTCGAATCCTCCACCGCAGCAGCAGAGCGGTGCTGACGCAGCAGTGCTAAAAGCTCCGTGAACCGTTGAGGCTCTGGCGCCTCAATGGTCAACACCCCTCCGGGCGCTGGCGGATAGGAAAGACAAATCGACTGGGCATGAAGGCAGGGGTGAGCCAATTTCCGAACGTAATCAAGTGTCGGGTCATTACGCAGACGTGACCCCATACCACGCCGCCTGCGGCGCCTGGACCTTGTGTTGATCTGCTGTGCCGGGTAATCACCCACCACTGAGTGCCCTGTTTTTCTCAGATGCTCCCTGATCTGGTGGCGACAGTGCGTCTCCATCTGACACTCAAGCAACTGAAATCCTTTGAAGCTCTCCTTGACCTGGTATCTGGTCGTGGCACAAACCATTGTGCGCGACACTCCCCCCAGCCGTAGAGGCATTTTGATAACTCCCTGCATTTTTATGAAGTTGCCTTTGGCGATACACAGGTATTTATTCGCTGATAAGGCAAAAAGCCCGAGGTCCCGGTAGACATCAGCATTCTTGGCCGCCAGACAAACACCAGAAGTACCAATATCCAGTTGTGCCAGCAAACCCGCCCTGGGCATTGTCGCCGCCTCCGGGTTACGGGCCAACAGGCGATCCATCACACTGTCGTTATATTTATTGTCCAGTGCATGGGGAACCGTCATCAGACCACTGGGTTTGTTCACTATCAGGATGGACTGGTCCTCGTACAGAACACTCAGATCTTCTGCAAATACCCGGGGAACCGGGGCACAAGTCAGCCCAGAGAGCAACGGTCGGTTCTGCCGCAACAGGGACAAAAGCGCCGACATGGTTTCAGGCACGGGCGCAAAAACCTCCAACCGTTTCTGGGTAATGGGATGGGCAAAGTGAATTGAGCTGGCATGCAGACACGGGTGCTTGATTGCCTGGATAAACTCCAGCACCGGATCACCGGACACGACATTATTTTTTTTACATTTGTCAGGCTGATGAGTGTACTCGCCGACGACAGGATGACTTTTCCTTTTCAAATGCTCCCGAATTTGATGATAGCGCCCAACGTCAGTCTCGCATTTCAGTAACTGAAAGCCGCGGAACTTCTCCTTGATTTCAAAAACTGTACAAGCCGGCAGCTTTTTGCCGGTGCCATAGCCAACACGCAATGGCATACGAATAACGCCCTGAACACCACGAAAATTCCCTCTAGCCACAGTCAGGTACTTTTTGATCAGACACGGCCTTAGCTTGAAGTAGCCGTATATCGCCAGACTTTTTGCCGCCAGACAGACCCCCGTGGTACCAAGGTCAAGACGGTACACCAACCCGGCTCTTGGTAAACCGTCAGCCCAGGGAAACTGGCCAAGCAGGCGGTTCATCAAACTGGTCGAGTACTTGTCGCATGTTCTGAAAGGAACCGTTAACAGCCCGGCCGGCTTATTGACCGCAACGATATGGTCATCTTCATAGAGCACTTCAACATGGGTAGTGTCTACCTGCTTTTTGCTATCAGGAACGGAGTATTCATCGTCATGGAGACAGTAGCGAAACCTCGGGCTGCACAGGTTTTTAATATCCCGAGCCATAACCCTGCGCCCGGGCACAGGACAGTCGGCATACATCAACTGCAATGGTGATGATTCATTGATGCCCGGTTCGGCCAGACTCTGCATACAGACATCCCACTGTTCGGCACTCATCTTTAGCATAAAACTGTTGATCCTGGTTATGCCGTTGTCCGGGTCAGTATCATCCTGGACAAAACCATCAAACCCGGACAACACCCGGGCAAGCACCTTTGGCAGCTGTTCGAGCTGCTTGCAGCGGCACACTTTAAGACCACAAAAAGTACTGTTATTGCTTGGCAAAGGTTGAGAAGAGGCGACAGCAGCCCCATCAGGAGCGGGTGCAGGAGTGATCATCTGGCTTGTTACCGATAGGCTTACTCAGCGGGGTTGGAGCGTAAAAGGGAACAAAAGTTCACCATCAATTGACTCTCAGGGAGAGCACCAAGGGAAGGGGTACATCCCGCGAAGAAGGCTGCCCCGCCTGGTCAACTCGCAGTGGATTCACACCTTTGAGGCTGTCGCAAAAAGCAAAAAAGCGTTGAACCACAAAGACACCAAGGCACAAAGGAAGCCTTTTTTGTCTGCCGG
>JAQFVO010000314.1 GCA_027942505.1 Endozoicomonas sp.
GTCTAAATGAGCGACCCAATTGCCTTGCACAGTAAACCACTGAGTAATTCCCTTGATTCCATTGCCACAAACCAACCGCCGGCCACCGGCCAATTCCGGCAACTCAGTACACAGCAGCATGAGGCCATTAACCAGATGCCTGCTCCGGCAAACGACGCCGGCAAAAAGAGTCATCTGCTGGAGCGGAGCATCCGTCAGCCTGATCAGGGTACGTTCCTGTCTGATCAGGAGAGTATGATCAAGGCATCAAAGCAACGTAACGAGAATAGCCTGCACTCACTGCAAGCGCACAAAGACCGCTTCTTTTCCCTGGGTTTCCGTGCCCCTGCGCAGACCAGCCATAAACCGACTCTGGCCAACACGGTAGAGTCCCTGCCAGAGACTGGTATACAGAAACCTGCACAGTCAGGCCAGACACAGTTGGACAGCAAAGCGCCAACGGTTGAGACCACGACGGCAGCCGGTAAAAATGAACCGGACAGCACCACAGAGACTGTCGTGACTCGGTCAGTAAGCAACACTGAATACCAAACAGGCGGTGCAAAAGACGGAACAATTAAAAAAATCATTGCCCGGGTCCGCGGCACCAGCGACGAACCAAATACCAGAGTGACCACCACCGAAATCGTCACAAAGACGGTTACAACCACCACTAAAGAAGCGCTGCCCGAGCAGACAATATCGCCAGCACCGAGAGAGGCGCCCGATGAGGCTTCCCGGGATGAAAATGCCCCTGCTCCTCAGAAAAAAGAGCAAGCCAGTAGCCACGCGGACCTGCCGGGACTGGGCAATATAACGCCCGCTGTCGAGCAACCCGGCAGCGCAGCATCCAGCACCGACTTGAAAACACCCAGACGAGAATCGGCAAGCTCCTCAGAGTCAGCAGAATTCCATGCAGCATCATCCACCATTATCGACCCCGATGCAGAGGGCATGCCGAAACGAACTCGTGATGTCACCATTACCTACGGCGAAAAAAACAAATTTTATCGCAAGGCAGAAATGTCT
>JAQFVO010001071.1 GCA_027942505.1 Endozoicomonas sp.
TGGTAGCTAGGGGCAGATTCGAACTGCCGACCCCAGCATTATGAGTGCTGTGCTCTAACCAACTGAGCTACCTAGCCGCCGAAAGATGGAGCGCACTTTATTGATTTCGTTCGGAGGTGTCAAGCAAAAAGCACTAACGGCGCTTTACAGCATAAAGAAAAAAGGCACCAATCAGGCGCCTTCAATACAATACGGATCAAACGTTAAACAGAAAGTGCATAACATCACCATCCTTGACGGTGTATGCCTTGCCTTCAATGCGCAGGCGCCCGGCCTCTTTAGCCCCCTGCTCGCCGTTATATTTGATAAAATCATCAAAACTGGTGACTTCGGCCCGGATAAAACCACGCTCAAAATCAGTATGAATGACACCTGCCGCCTGCGGGGCTGTGGCACCCACTTTTACCGTCCAGGCCCTGACCTCTTTGACCCCGGCGGTAAAGTACGTCTGCAGCCCGAGCAACTCGTATCCGGCACGGATTACACGGTCCAGGCCCGGTTCTTCCATACCCAGATCAGCCAGAAATTCTGTTCGCTCATCGTCGTCTAATTCAGCAATTTCCGACTCCAGCTTGTTGCAGATCGGTACCACCACAGCACCTTCAGCGATGGCAATCTCCTGCACCGTATCGAGGTAGACATTGTCAGCAAAACCATCTTCGTCAACATTGGCGATGTACATCGTCGGCTTGATGGTCAGCAGGTGAAACAGACGAACCAGTTTGCGCTCATCATCCGTCATACTTAGCGTGCGTACCGGGTTACCTGCCTCAAGATGGGGGATGACTTTCTCCAGCAGCGCTTTTTGCGCCACGGAATCCTTGTCTCCACCTTTGGCCGAGCGGGCAACACGTTGCAACTGCTTTTCACAGCTTTCCAAGTCCGCCAGTACCAGCTCCATATTGATGATCTCAATATCCGCCCGCGGGTCGATCTTGTTGGCCACATGAATCACGTTATCATTGGCAAAGCAACGAACCACATGGGCAATGGCGTCCGTTTCACGGATATTGGCCAGAAACTTATTGCCCAACCCCTCACCTTTGGACGCCCCTTCCACCAGGCCGGCAATATCGACGAACTCCATGGTGGTCGGTAAGACACGTTGTGGGTTTACGATGGCGGCCAGCTGGTCGAGACGTGCGTCAGGCATGGCCACAACGCCAGCATTGGGCTCAATAGTGCAGAAGGGGAAGTTCTCTGCATCGATACCTGCCTTGGTTAAGGCATTAAAAAGCGTTGACTTACCAACATTCGGAAGTCCCACGATGCCACATTTGAAACCCATAGTGCTTGCGCTCGCTCCTGAAAAAACGGTGTTAACAATGCCGGCCACATCTCGCCAGTGCAGGAAGACAGAACGGTCAGCTCGACAGGAAGCGGATTATAAAGACTGGCGGAAAAAATTTCAGATAATTTTCCATCGCATAACAAAATCAAATAACCAGCTACGGCTTCATCGGGGAAAAAATATCATGCAGGGAACAATAGCGACGCCCCGGGGTGAGTGCTACCCAGACATGGACAGCACTCACCCCGAGATCAGCGTTAACCAAATTTGGGCAGTAACCCTAACAGGTCCAGGCCGGCCAGAACCATAGCCGCAATCCCGAACAAAAAGATCAGCCCCATGCGCAAAGTACCGCCTGACACCTGATAGCCGCCATCACCACGGCGACGACCAACCCAAGCCATCATCACCGGCGCGAGGATACAAAAAACCACCAGCACCAGCCCGGCAAAACCGATCGCGGTGATAAAGCCATTGGGGGCAAACACACC
>JAQFVO010001093.1 GCA_027942505.1 Endozoicomonas sp.
AAGCCCACTTCAGTGGTACAAGATGATCAATATCGACCTGGCGAGCTTCATAAAAAGTCTTTCCAGTGTAGGGATCAAGCCACCTTCCCCGACTTACTGTACAACGGTTACTGCCTGTATCAATAGTGCTGGTACTCTGCTTCATCAGAAGCTCGTGCCGAGTATTAATGCAGTCTCTATCTTCATCAGCCCAACTTCCGAAATATGTACGATCGTATTCTGATGATCCTTGGCTACTGATTGCAGCGGCTGGTCCACCTGCACCTGATCTTTTTGGGAGTCTACCACCAGAGTTGAGGCACTCAGAGAGCGAACCGTAGGGGGTAAATTTTTTTGTTCTTTCATAGTAAGAGCTAGCGGTGTCGTGACAGATACCGGACTTGCTCTTTTTGACAAGCTCAGCACCACTAAATGTGCTCACGAGCAATAGAGAAATGGTTAGGAATAGCTTCATTGGTACTTATGAATCAAGAAAAAAGATTGTATGAATCATACAACCATCACCTGATATTTCTAGCAGTTTTCCAAAATTGTCACCAATATCTACATCGGCACCAGCTAGGCCGAGCTGCGGGATGGTTCGGTGATTACGATTAAAGGGGAATCTGTGGGTGTTGGTAGGAAAGTGTTTATTCAAGATGGGGAGGTTAAAGGGGCTGTGCCTGATATGGCACAGTATGAGGTGGAGGTTTGAGGTAATAAAGAATTAAGACCAGCTCCCGTTTTCTGATGTGTCGGGAGTGAGCGTTCACGGTTGGCCAGAATTGGTGTTCACGATGGGCCAGAATATGCACTCTTTAAAAACCGTTGTGACAACTTTTCCTTGCAATGCGGGGCGGACCATATATGACCCTAGTTTTCTTGGTTTTTCTAGCTTTTTCCCTCGCGCGTAAGCCCTTTAACTTTTCATGCCAGTAATGGCTGATTTTCGTGGTTATTGCTGTTCAAGCCTGATTCTGGCTTCCCACTGTGACAATAGCGCCGGTAAAGATACTGGCCACCAAGACCTCCAGCCAGAAGCAAAAGGCCAGCGGCGACGCTGATACCGATCAATGCACCGGCGCTCAATGAAGACGTTGCTGGTGGAGAACAGAAACCGCTCTCACCAAAACTCTGATTTATTAAATTATCTACAAGATGAGGGTTCCTGATACTGCAATCAGGTGTCAATACATAGGGGGCAGCATATTGACAAAAATTATTCTTTGAATGAATACAATCATAAACTGTGTCAGCTTGCTTTATTGCGTTAACGCTGGTGTTGCAAATATAGGCTGAACGCCCGCCCTTGATGCCTGCAAACTGTGCATTAACAGTACTGTTTATTACTTTCGTTTCGCAAATGCTATCTGTCCTCCCATCGGTCACATTCCCTGCACCGATACCGGCGAACCCCCGGGTAAAATCATAACGGCTATAATCTGCATCAACTTCACAGTTTATTGCCCTAGTGTTGATCACTTGAGATTCTCGACCACGAACATATCCGGCTCCAATAGCTGTTTTAACGTTGACCCATCGAGCATAATTAAAAAAAGCTTTAACTTTGCAGTTTATTGCTGAGGTGTCAGTAATAGTTCCTTCAATCAGCCCCCCCGCGCCCACTCCGAAGGCAGTGTGCCACGAAGCAACCTCAGCCATACTTTTGATGTTTGTGATGTTACAGTTAACCGCTGTGGTGTTAACAACGGTTCCCTTTTCAACAAGCCCAGCTCCGATACCGGCAGCGGAATAACCCCCTGCCCAGACCTCAACACTACTATTTATTGCCAAGATATTTTCGATACGCCCCCCTGAAACAAAACCGCCACCAATACCTGCATAAGAATGATCAGCCCAGGTCGAAGCATCACATTCTATAGCGATAATGTTGGAAACAGTACCACTCACTTTTCCTCCACCAATGCCAACGTGCGCTTTAGACATACCCGAAGGATTCACACTTAACACGGATGATTTTACAGCTAGGATATTATTGACTACAGCATTCTTTGCAACTTCACAAGCAACTATACCACTTGGCTCTCCACTTACAGAGCTTCCCGCAAAACCTTTCATAAATCGAAGATTGCTGACGATACCTCCACCACCTAACTTTTTAAACAAGCAGACTTCGCCATTGCTGAGGGTGTGGCAAAAACCATCATATTGTCCGGTAAAGGGATGGGTTCTGTTGCCAATAGACTTTTGTATGATTTTTACGTCGAAATCTGCGCTTTGGTGGTAAATGGCATTCAGTGGATATTGAGGGTCACGACCAATCTTAGCCAGTGTTTCTGCATCAGCCACCTCGATGACCGATTGCGCTTCGGCAATGGCCAGACAAGACATGGCTCCCAGCGCCACTGCGGCTTTCGGCAGCTGGGCGGCTCCCATTGTAGCGGCGGCCGGTTTACTTGCCAATTGTCGTTCATCAGCCTGAACTATTCTTGTCTTGCCTTTGTCGTTGTTTTGGTCTGGGCGACCTGACGGCTCACCCGCTGATGTCGAATCGCTCATGGCAGCCAACTGATCCCGGGCAAACCGAAGCGTGGCTGAAGCACTGATGGCCCTGCCCATTATGCTGCTGACTCCCTCCGGTAGTCCGGCGCAGGGCGACACCAGCTTGGCCGCCAACTCAAACGCCTGTAGAAAACCAATGTCCTCTGCGGAACACAAAGTAAAAGCCGGGCTATTAACGGTCTTATGTCGTGCACTTGGCGACAGATAACTGGGATCCAATGACTGGAGAAACAGCACCATACCGGAGCGGAAAGCAACGCCCAGCCCTGCCCATCGCCCCTCAGATGGCGGTTTGAAAACAGGTTCTGAGTTGAGGGCAACTCTCGGCGCGGACAAAGTAGACTGCGTTAACAAAACCGTTACCTTCCCAAAATTCTGGATATGTGACGCCATCATCCATAGGGCGTCCCTTGCAGAAGGAGTTCACATGTAAACCAGCGCCATGGTGCAAAACACTGGTATCAAACGCTTACTCAGAGACTATTCCCAAGACGGGGAGTGTAGACAAAGCCATGTCTGGGTTAAGAATGATTTGAATTAATCTTGGTGGGCTTTATATTTGGGAGTAAGGAAATCAAAATCAGGGTCATATATGGTCCGCCCCGCATTGCAAGGAAAAGTTGTCACAACGGTTTTTAAGAGTGCATATTCTGGCCCATCGTGAACACCAATTCTGGCCAACCGTGAACGCTCATTCTGGCCGAGCGTGAACACCTATTCTGGTTTTACCGTGAACACTTTTTGGA
>JAQFVO010001432.1 GCA_027942505.1 Endozoicomonas sp.
AGAAACACTGACTGTGCAGTCTCTGGACGGCACCAGCCAGGACATCGTCATAACCATCAACGGCACCAACGATGCACCTTTTGCTTCGGCCGCTGTGCCGTTGGTTGCCCAGAGTGTTAATCAGGATGCCTCGCTCGTCTATCAATTGCCGGCAATGGCATTTGACGATCTTGATAGCAACGACACCCTGACTTACAGCGCCACCCTGCCCGATGGCAGCCCACTGCCGGACTGGCTGAGCTTTGACGCCCTGACCCGGACGTTCTCCGGCACACCAGACAGTGGCGATGTTGGCACGATCACCGTGACGGTGACGGCCAGTGATGGCATGGCCAGTACCACAGACACCTTCACCATTAACGTGGTCAATGTTGATGATCCGGCGGTGATCGGTGGCATCGACAGCAACTTCGTGACCGAGGATAACAGCTTTGACCTGAACGCTGACGGCAAGCTGGTTGCCAGCGGTACCCTGACCATCAGCGATCCGGACAGCGGCGAAGAGCAGTTTGCCGCAGGTAACTACGCTGGCCAGTACGGTGCCATCACCCTGGATGCGGCCGGTAACTGGGAATACAGCGTCGATAACAGTCTGTCGGCGGTTCAGGAGCTGGGTGATATCGATAGCCTGAGCGACATCATTGCCATCCAGTCGGTGGACGGTACCAGTCACAACATCAGGGTGGACATTTACGGTAACAACGATGGTGCTGTGATCAGTGGTACAGACAGCGGCATGGTCAACGAAAACGACGCCGCCGTGCTGACCGTCTCCGGTGTACTGGCCATCAGCGATGCTGATGCCGGGCAGGATCAGTTTGTCAGTGCTACCACCAGTGGCAGCTATGGTGATCTGACCATCGATGCCAACGGCAACTGGCAGTACAGCGCCGATAATAGCCAGTCCGACATTCAGGACCTCGCAAGGGATGATACCCTGGTCGATACCATCGCCGTTTATTCGGTGGATGGCACCCGGCACGACGTCAGCGTAACCATCAAGGGTGTGGGTGGGGCGCCGGTGGTTGACATTCTCCTTGACACGGCGACCGCTAACGTGCTCATGGTTTCGTAGGGCGTCAACGATAAACTGCACTGGTATTTTATCCACGGCCCCCGGCGTTCCAGAAAATTATACATTAGTAGTTTAATTTACACAGTTTTTTAGAGAAATTAAAGTGGTGATGCACAATTCTTTTAGTTGAGGTAGGAAGTCTTTGTTCCATTTCAGTCCATTCATAGCAGGTGTGTCGATAATGATAATAAAATAAGTCTTACTGATTAGCTAAGGGTTGGCAAATTGCAAATGGGTTAAAAATTATGGCGAACTTTAATTGTACAGTAAAGGATATTTGAAATATGTTTATTCTTGATGGAGGCAAGACACACTACGCAGATCTACCACGTCAAGTACACATAAAAAAGAAAACATCTACACCATGCAACATCCAGTGAGAACAGAGTTATTTATGTGGGACTAAAAGCATCCACAGTG
>JAQFVO010001134.1 GCA_027942505.1 Endozoicomonas sp.
ATAGGTGTTCACGCTCGGCCAGAATGAGCGTTCACGGTTGGCCAGAATGAGCGTTCACGATGGGCCAGAATATGCAGCGTTCCTGTAGAACTGGGCCTCAGGGTGTGCGTGATTCAAGATCAGTTTGGTTTCACGCTTCACCATTTAGTCATGGAAAAACAGACTGATGACCAGGTGACTGTAGCCATTGCTAAAGGCGCAAAACAGCGGTTTCCTGAAGTATCGCAGGTCAGTTATGACCGGGGATTCTGGTCAAAAGAGAACCTTGAAAAGCTGGAAACATTTCTTGACCGAGCCGTCTTACCCAAAAAGGGGCGATGGTCTGAACAAGACCGGAAGCGTGAACGACACCCTGAGTTTGTCAGGGCAATGAAGAAGCATTCCGCGGTAGAGTCCGACATAAATGCACTTGAGCAGCACGGGCTGGACAGATGTCCGGACTCAGGGATTGACGGTTATCGTCGGTATGTTGGCCTGGCGGTTTTAGGAACCAATCTGCACCGCTTGGGCTCTATACTGCAAAAGCAATCCAGTCAGGCTGTAAAAAAAGCAGCCTGAACGGAGAAGCGTACCAGAAAACAAACGATCATCGTTGGATGATGACTACGGACACCCGAAAAACTGGGAAATGTTTAAGTTTTGATCAAAAAAAGAGGCGACTGGTATGGGCGACCTGTTTTGTTATCAAAAAAATTTTGTCAGTGCCTGTTGGGTCGGATTATTCATGGGTTTTCTGACAGGCACTAATTAGCTCGATTTCTCTTGCCTCACTTCAAAAAATTAAGCACTTTTCTGTACAGGAGATGCTTTGATAGGAGTATTTTTTGAATCATTTGCTATATGTGACATATGGGACTGAAGTTGTAAAATGCTGCACGGGGGTCACCCACACTACTACAAACTTCAGCTCTATGCTTTACGAGCCAAGTGTTTTGCCCCCTGCTGCTTATTCTAAGCGTACGATTCCGTTCCGGTGGGCTTCAGATGCCTTCAAGCCCATGTTAACGTTCGACAGCAACAGACGGCAGACGACAGCAAGCAAAAGTTTCCAGCGCTGCAGCCTTATGAAATAATTGATTTTAGCGAACAAAAAGAAACCCGCGATTCTGGGGGAAGAATGCACGGGCTAAGACCATTAGGAGTTGTCACAGCTTCTCTTTAAAATCAGCAAGTTATAAATTCTTTTTGTTAAATGTCATAAAATGGTCATAAGTCATTGGAGACTGCATGTGTACCATTCGGAGTGAACTTAGTGTGATTGTCGTTTTCCAGATATAAAAAAGCCCGGAATTAACCGGGCTGTTGGTACAATAGTTATGTCACTTATGCGAATTGCATTCGTATAAACAAGTGTTATGCTCCTAAAACAGCTTTCCCACGTTTGATGGCAAATTCATCAAGTAAATCTGCCTCCCGTATAACTTCCATTGCCGTGGTCAGCAAGGATTCAAAGTTTTTGCTTTCTGAATTGTATCTCTTATTCCAAACAGCATAGGGGTCAACATCCTCACCGGTAATGTGTTTATCAGGCCCAATACAACCACAATCAGGGCAGATTATGTGATCATGCTCTTGGTAAATATTGTTACCACCACAAAACGGGCAAGGCTTTAATTCTGTTTCCATATACCAAGTCCTATACAATTCTGCCGGCGTTTTTATCAACCCTTTAAAACGTGACCTTAATCTCCGGGCACTCTTTGCAGTAACCTCCAAGGCCGCAAAGACCGCCATCCATACACTGGTTCATAGGTCTGCATCATCAAGGCCAAGCTCTCTAGCCATTAAAATATCTTCAATTCGCCTCCTGGCATTTAGCCTTGCCGCCTCTTCCGAGGTGATCTTGCTGGCTTTGCTTTTGGCCGGTGGTAATGCCTGCCAGTCTGGCTTTATGGTCACTGGCTTGGGCTTGGCTTTGCGAACCTTTGGCGATTTGGCAGTTTTACTGCTGACGTATTGCTCCCGACTTTTGTCAATGATCTTTTCAGCGTTTTTTGCGTAGTAGACGCGGTTTTGAATCTGTTTTTTGGTCAATTGTTCCATTACTTTTGCCCTTCTTGCTCTTCATTCTGATCACCCCAATCATTCCGGAACCGATACCCGCTTCCTTTTCCATTGGGAATAAACCGTCGATAAATCTTCCGAACCATTTCGGTGTTCACATGCCCCAGCATTCTGGAGACAAACGCCTCATCCTCACCGGCAGCCAGCAGCATCGACGCCCAGGTGTGGCGAATCTGGTACGGCCTGCGGTGGCGAACTCCGGCTTTTACCAGCAGTGCCCGCCAGCGGTTGTAAAACTGGTTGGTGCCCTGCCAGTGGGTGTTGCTGTGTGGGTTGTGGAATATCCACTCACCCATTAAAAACGTGTGCGGCTTTTGGGCAATCAAGGCTTTTATGGCTTCGGGCATCAGTACCAGGTCACGACGACGGACGCCTTTGCCAGAGGTTTTCAGGCCTTTAATTTCGGTGTGGTTGGTCATCCGTACGCCGTTGGTTTTGTAGCCCTTTCGTTTGACCAGTGCCCGTTGGATGCGGATGGTGTTGCCGATCCAGTCCACATCGCCCCATTGCACGGCAAAAAGTTCTTCCAGCCGGACACCGGTCCAAAACCCAAAGCGGATCATGTTCTGTTCCTGTGGCCGATGCTGACAGGCGTTATGAATAGCGGTGATTTCATCCCGGTTAAACGGGTCAACCTCGCCCTCTTCTTCTTTTTGCCGTTTGGTCTCTTGCACTTTTTTGGACTCTTTTGGCCAGACAAATCGATCCAACACATTTTTTTCAATTTTGCCATCCAGTACCGCTTCTCTTAGCGCAGAACGAAGCGGTGCCAGATACCCATTGAGAGTGGTTCTGGTCAGGTGATTGTTACGCTTGACCCACTGGCGAACGTGCCCCGCCTCAAGATCGGCCACAGGCAGGTGACCGAACTCTGGCTTTAGGAAGCTGTTCACCGCATAGCAGTAATTGTCCCAGGTAACACCGGCCAGCTCACTGGCGGATTCCTGAAGGTAGTCATCCAGCAGATGCCCAACCAGTGAGTCCGTGGGCAGTGCAATGGTAAATCCCTTGGCGTAGGGATGATCAGGAAAATGTTTTTGCCAGCTAAAAAGGTTAAGTTCAATTTCCCGCCGGATGGTCTGCAACAGACTGCCAGCGTACTCAATGTTCTTTTCCGTTGGCTCAAACGGAATAGTGATGAACTGCTGTTCACTTTGCCAGGTAAAACTGATCTGCAACCGGTTATTACGGACACGAACCCCGACCGGTAGTTTTATCCCTTGGTGTGTGCGTTTTTTTCCAGCCATTGGTCAAACCGTTCCCAGTGAACCCAAACGCAGCCGTCGCCGGCCCGTTTGGCGTAGTAGTCTTTTCTTGCATGTTGAAGCTTGGGCATCAGTTTTTTAAAGCTTTCTCTGGGCATACCCTTAAGGCTGCAAAACTGGTTTCGTCGCAGCCAGCCCAGTTGTATGAATTGCTGCATGATTACCTGTTGCCATCTTAATCAAAAAATACTGATTTGCCCCTGTTCGGGCACCGGACGTTTAAACATCGGTACCCGCCAGCCCTGTTCATGGAGCTGGCAATGCTGAACCTGCTTGCTGTCCACCAGCTCCTTCAACCGATCCATGGCAAAGTCCCGCTGGCTTATTGAAAAATGTACCATCAGTTCCGTGCCGCTCATCCACTCTTGTTGTGGCAGTATGTTCAATATTTGTTGCTGGATAGTGTTCATCATGGCTACGGCCTTTAATCAATGCCTGGCGGATCTGCTGTAAAACGTGGGTCATTTGCTCCAGTGTGCAACAGTCTTTGTAGGGAAGTTCTTGCTGCTCTTTTTCAATGTATGAAGACAAGGAAAAAGTGCTCCAGAACTCTTTATTGCCGGCTTTAAGCTTGCTTTTCCGATTTCGTAAATGGTTAAAATCGATGTCCAGCTTATTTACATGACCAGAAAAACCCATCCTGATATCAAGGCTATCTGCCCGGTTGTTGATATCCATTACCAGAGTGCTAATCAGTGCCATCTGCTCTGCCATCTTTCTCTGAAAGGCATTCATACCATAGCCTCCTGTAACTGTTCGAGTGAAAAAGCAATTGGTGTGATGCTAGTGGCTTTCCACTGGGTGCCTTCTTTTTTGCAGCTCCAGCGCGCCTTATAACCGGCTCTAGCCAGAGCAATGATTTTCGCCATGACTTTAGAAAAATGACGGTGACGAATAACGCAATGTTTCATGATGTTGCCCCTATGCAGCTTTGATCACGGATAAGGTTCTGGCGTTGCTGCCTTTGGCCATCTCCACCAGCGTCTGTGTATCACGATGACCTTCGTATTAATAATACAATTGTATTATCGTTTATGACAATAGAATTATTAGAAAATTCAAAAATATTTCTCTCAGGGAAGTCTTGGTATACCACTTTTGAACTGAAAAGCCGGTGCTTTATAATGCAGTTTTAACCAGAAGTGATCTGCATGGGTGTGATATGGAAGCTGGTGGTCTGGGCTGTTCTGCTGGGGCTTACCGCAGGACTGTCAGTAGCTTTTGGGCCGGTGGTTTTGATTATCTGTGTGCTGCTGTGCCGGATACAGTCGGCCAGCTTCCGAAGGCGGGAGCAGAACCGCCAGCATAAAGAGTTATTGGCGGCCATGAAAAGCAAACAGTGATTCAGGGCAATAAAAGGGGGTTGTCAAAAATGACAACAAATATTGTCAAAAACGACAACAAACCCGCAAAAACGACAACCACAATAGACATATAAACAATAAAGACAATTTAA
>JAQFVO010001136.1 GCA_027942505.1 Endozoicomonas sp.
TTAAATTGTCTTTATTGTTTATATGTCTATTGTGGTTGTCGTTTTTGCGGGTTTGTTGTCGTTTTTGACAATATTTGCTGTCATTTTTGACAACAGCTTTCTTTCCATCGGTCCACTGGTCAATCTGAGTGTTGATACCAAGCAGACGATCATGCCCCCGTTTCCGGATAGTCAATATCCGACGCTTAACCAGGCCATCCACCAGCCGTGAACAGTTGGCTTTATCCAGATTGGCCATATCCGCCATCTGAGACAGTGATATCCAGTCCTCCTTTTTGCTGTAACCATAGGTTTTACGAATGACCACGCACAGCAAACGAAACTCACGGCCACCCAGTTTTGTGCAGGCCAGCTTCTCAATCAGCTCATTTGCCATACGTGAATAGCCATTCTTAACACTCACCTTGCGTTGCTCTCCAGTTGTCTCAGGCACAGGCTGAGCGGCAACCGGAAACTGGATCAGTTCAGCCGCCATCTGCAAAACTCCTGTGCTGGACAAGCCATGTGTAAACTCCCATAATAAATTTACTCCTGTTCAATACCTATGCAGATCAGGACGCTCCAAAAACCCGCTGCCCACCAGCGGGTTTTTTCTTATCTGCTTTTCTTGTAAAAAATTGTCCTCATTTGCTGACATGTATGTACTGACCATCTGGTTAATACTATCCATACACGCCCCCTGTTAAACCGCAGCACCAGAACGATGCACTCTGGCAAATTCGCGGATCTCTTCAGCTGTTACCGCGCCATTGCTGAGCCGTTCAATCAGCCTGGCGCTACGCGGTGGAATCACCCGGACTCTGGAATCATCAATCAGCGGCCAGCGATACAACGTCATTGGGTCCAGACCCAGTTGTTTAGCCAGTGCTGTTGTGGTAATGCCTGACCTGCACGAACGTTTGTTTTCTGGCAGACCGCCCAACAAACACATGCACAGCTTTTCGTATGGCGAAACTTTCATAGTAGTCCCTATATAATACAATTGAATTATAAACAGGTCATGCTATCGACTGCAAAGACAATCGCATTAAATCATGGCGAATGCTGCCGAAGTGATAAAATAACAACCCTGCATAGGTTAAAAGAAATCGCTATGGACACGATCGGAGAACGGTTAAGGCATGCCCGCGAAACAGCAAATGAGCGCCTTGGCACTAAATACATGATGACCCAGAGCGAGCTGGCGGATCAGCTGGGCGTTACCCAGGGTTATATCTACAAATTGGAAACCAACGCCAATAAACGGGGCTCGGTGGACGTTACCAAACTGATGAACGCTGCCGAGTATCTGAAGTGCTCGTTCCTCTGGCTGGCCAAAGGGTTGGGCAAAATGGAAGCGGACGACGGCCTACTGATTGATGAACTTGCCCAGAACAACGGTCAGCCATTTTACGACCTTGAAACCATTGGCAGTGAACACGCAGAACCTGAAATGACTCTGACGCTACCAAGCTCACTGGTTAACCGAGTGTCGTCCAATGGGTTTTACACGCTGGTCAGTGATAACGGGGTGAATGCCCGGGCGTCAGCCGGCGACCTGGTGCTGGTCGATCCGTCCACAGAGGTCAGGGTGGGGGACTTTGTTCTGGCACGTGTGGCCGACAAATCATTACCCATCGTCCGTCGTATTGTTGAGCGGATGACCGAAGGCCAGAGCGGCTACACCCTGAAAAGCCTTAACGATGAGTTTGCCGATCGACCCCTGGGGAAAATCAGCGACCTGATTGGCGTGGTGCTGGAGTTCCGCAGCTTTGCCCGGGAAGAGTGCTCCTACAAAGAACGGCTATCGCCAGCCACCAAAAATGTGGTCAGGCTGGTAAGGTAAGGGGGCGGTCTCGACGTCAGTCGGGACACTCTCTTTTAATATTGTCTTTTATCTATATGTCTTTTGTGGTTGTCATTTTTGCGGGTTTGTTGTCGTTTTTGACAATATTTGTTGTCATTTTTGACAACCCCCTTTTATTGCCCTGAATCAC
>JAQFVO010001142.1 GCA_027942505.1 Endozoicomonas sp.
AGCGGCCGCATTAGTGTGGGAGTCATTGTCAATGGCTGCTGAAAACAGTTTTGCCAGGCCCTCTTTGAGATAATCCAGTGTACCTCGGGGTCTTGTTGCTGCAGAGACAGCGTGAGCGCGATCAATGCCTGAATGTATTGCTGTAGTGGTGACGCCGTTTTGCCTCGCTGCCGGCCAGCAGGTGGGTATTTGGCCACTGGCGGTGCGGTAAGCATCGGGGTTTTTGACAATGTCCAAAAAGGTATCCGGAGCGAACAGTTCACTCAGATGATTTTCCTCCAGGGATAGCTCGTCGTTAAATCGACCGTTGTCGCGCAGCTGCAGTGCCTGAATGGTATCGATAAAAAATGTCTTGTCCCTGGCAAGAATAAGGGCCAGTTGTTGTGTGCCGTGCAAGGTGTCTGTTCTCAGGTATGCCTCCGGATCCCTGAGCAGGTGAAACTTGACGCTCTTTATTGTGGTGGTGGCAAAATCTCTCAGGAACACATCAAAAGGGTCGTGTGGGTCAAATATCCCTATAGCATCCTTGATCAGTCTAATCAGGTGGGTTGGGAAAAAGAGTGTCTGGCCATCTTCATCGACGCGCCCCCCTTTGAGTTTCAGGATCTCAATTGTGCTGAGCCGGTCGGTTTCGAGATAGCCGGCATCAACGAACAGTTGCGTGCGCAGGTCCGCCAATGTGCTGAACATCTGCTGGAAGACAGGGACCAGATCTTCTGTTGTCAGGGGGGATGACGGTTGCTCATCAATTGCGGGCAAACCCCGGTGAGCGCGGTTGAAAGCGTTAAGAAACTGTTGATCAAACTGGTTGTGCAGGGCATTCAGGGCGTCACCGAGCAATACCCGTTTGTGCACGCTCTGGGATTTGGTGCTTGATTGTTCGGTGTTCTTGCGTGTCTGCCGGATGATCTTGTGTGCTGTCGTGCTAAATGCGTTCGTTACTTGACGAGCTGCGACGCTGAGTGCCGGGGCGGGTGGTCCCGATAGGCTGGCCTGCTTTGGGGGAGGAAAAGCGCTTCGATAATGACCCGGATCTGTCAATGGGGCGCTAAATCCAGATGGTCGCCAGAGCTGTTCTGAAGCAGTTTCATGGGGCAGTGCCTGATCATCAAAGTGCTCAGCATTGTGCAGGTACAGCCGTTGGACATCGGCAATAAACCGCTCTTTTTCCAAGTGAAACAGACTCAGTAGCAACAGTTTGTCTGCCACGGGAGTACATTCTGCGGCTTTAGCTGGTGGTTCTGATGGAGTGTCTATGCAGCGGTGCAAGGTCGTCGGTTCAGTTGCCAGGCAGTGAGCGTAGTCGCTCAGAAAGTTGTTTAACTGACCTGATTTGGCCGTGCGTGAATGATGGCGCAGTACGTTGTACAGATTGTCCGGGCAAAATATTTCCTTGCCTTTGTCGTCGATGATCGGCTCGAAGCGCGCCAGCTCGTCCGGGTCTAGTTGGTCCTTATCCAGGTAGCCGGCAGCGGTAAACAGCTGCAGGCGTTGTGTGCTGAGCGTCTTATACAAATCATTCATGACGGTAACCATGATGTTGCTGACGACTGGCGGGAGCACTTTGGGGTCTTTATTTAACAGGTCTTTGGCGTAGTACCACGTGTTGAAAAATGCTTTGTTGATTTCCCGGTTGAATGCATTGAGGGCATCACCGAGAATGATGCGCTTGCGAAGACTATTGTAAATACCCCTCCCGAAAAGTCAAATATTTTCAGTTTTTGATCAAAATCCACGCATAACAACCACATCCAGCGGACAAGCCGCTAATGTTTGCCGGTTATGCGCCTAA
>JAQFVO010001161.1 GCA_027942505.1 Endozoicomonas sp.
GAGGGGAGTCCCGCCGCTACCTGGAAAAGGTCACCATGGCGCAAAAGGAGTTTGCCCGGGGGAATATCTGAGCGGACATGACTCCCTTCGCCCCCAGTTTTACTGCGCTGGTCAAGCTGATTGGCCCAAACAACGCCGATCTGTAAAGAGTCCATTGTGGATAGCCTTGTCAACACCGGTTCGCCAGGCTTTCTCGGCATGAGTCCATCAATTACCGTGCAAGCCGGGCCGCGCGGTGGTGGGTTCATGTCACCGAAGGCTGGATGCTACAGGGAGAATTATGAACTGAAAATGAACGAACCATTAACAATTAGTTCAGCAAGGGTGTGTTTTAATGATTTTCAGTAAGTAAGCGTGCCCGTACTGGTCACGCTCTGAATCCCAGCTAAAGAGAGATGAATGATGCGTAAAACAATCCTGACTATTGCCTCTGCCGTTATCCTGCTCCCAACAATCGCCATGGCCGATGGTGGTTGCCAGCGCGACCAGAGTCGCAATGGTGGCGTTCGTTTCACTGGTCCGGTTGAGGTGACATCGGTAGCTGAACTGAAGGGCATCACGTTTGGCGAAACAAGCGCCATGGTTGAAGGCAATATCTTACGTCAACTAGAGCACGATAAATTCCTGTTCTCGGACGGCACCGGCGAAATGGTCGTCGAGCTTGACGACGATATTCGTCTGGACCAGAGCATTGACGACAAGACCAGGCTGCGCCTGTCTGGCGAATTCGAAGCATGGGACAACGAGATGGAAGTGGAGTGGGTAGAAATTCTCTGACGTTTTTTGGATCTCTGCCGCCTGTTGCTGAAACTACAGCAACAGGCCATCAATCTTCCACGTCAATCTCAATGATGACACCGCTGCGGGCATCCACCTCTATTTCCACCTTACGCCGTTGACTGTCACGCGCCTTTACTTCGTATTTGTCGCCATCATCTGAGAGTTCGATTTCACTGATCTGTTCAAATCCCCGCTCAGTGACCAGGTCAACCACCTTACTGATGGTGATCAAATCCTGCGGTTCACTCGCTGCTGAAAAACCAGGGCAGAGCCACAACAGGGTGGTGAGAGCGACCACACTATTCCTTGGACGATTGTCTTTCATGAAATACACTACTGCGCACATTACATTTATAGGCTCCGACGGAGTGTAATACGTCATGGATTTTATCCCCAAATGAAATTGCACCAAAGGGCCATCTTATTACTGTCAGTTCTACTGGCTCCCATGACTTTTGCCGGCGACAGTGTTCGGGAGGTGGTTGCCAGGGGGGATGCGGTGAGTTATGAGGTGCTCGAAAAGGCGGTCCGGCAGCAATTCTACGGTCGTATGATCCGTGTGGAACTGGACGAAAAAAACGGCAGATGGTATTACGAAATCCGCCTACTACAAGACGATGGTCGTATTATTGAAGTAGAATTAGAGGCTAATAATCTCACTATTATCGAAGTAGAAGGTCATCAGCTGGAAACAGTGATCAGGCGTAAACAATGAAAATTCTTGTGGTGGAAGATGATCTCAGCCTTGCCGGTCAGATCATGACAGCCGTTGAACAGGCAGGCTGGGTGGCCGAGTCGGCACTTGATGGCCTGGAAGCTGTATACCAGGTGACTGAACAGAGTTTTGATGCCGTTATTCTTGACCTTGGCCTGCCCCGCCTCGACGGCCTCAGCGTTTTGCGTGCCATGCGCGATCAGGGTATCCATCTGCCGGTGATTATCCTCAGCGCCCGCGATACCCTGCACGATCGGATCGAGGGGCTTAATGCCGGGGCCGATGACTATCTGTGCAAACCATTCCAGATGGCGGAACTGATTGCCCGTCTACGGGCTCAGATCCGTCGTGGCAGCGGACAGACGTCGCCGGTTATCACCATTGGAGAACTGGCCCTGGATACCTGCACCTCAGCAGTTTACTGGCAGGGTCAGCCGTTGAAACTGACCGCCCTGGAGCTGAAAATCCTCAGCTACATGATGCACAATTCAGGGCGAATCATCTCGCGCAGCGAACTGATTGAGCATATCTACCGTCAGGACTTTGACCGGGATTCCAACACCATTGAAGTATTCATTCGACGTATACGACAGAAGGTTGGCCATAACATGATCGAAACAGTACGTGGCCTAGGATATAAGCTTGTTCAACCTGCCTGAGCTGTTTCGCCAGCGCTCACTGCGCTACCGCATTTTACTCGCCGGCTTTATCTGGTTTTCGCTGATTATGCTGTTGGCAACGATTTTTCTGCCCAAGGCACTGCACGACTACCTGGATGAACAGATGACCGAACAGGCCAGTCTACACCTTGATGAACTGAGTGCCCTGGTGGACTTTTCACAACAGGGTGAGCTGTTGGTGCAGGGGCAACTGTCAGACCCTAGGTTTCGTAAGCCCTATAGCGGCTGGTACTGGCAAGTACAATCGGGTAGCGATGTGCTGCGCTCCCGCTCCCTTTGGGATGCCCAGTTTGATATTACCCGCGGGGAAGCACCAGATGACCAGGATTTGATTTTAAATGAACGACATTTGACGTTTTCATCACAAGCCAGACCGATTCAAATAACTGTCGCTATGGACAGCGAGCCCACTGAACAGACATTTGAACTGCTTACCAACGGCCTGATGCTGGCCTTGCTGGCCATCGGGATCAGTTCAATGTTGTTGATTGCCCTGCAAAGCTACTGGTCTTTGCGGCCTATGAGCACCTTACAGGAAGACCTTAAGCGGGTGCACGAAGGGAAGATTGATCGCCTTTGCGGCCAGTACCCCGACGAAGTTCAGCCTGTGGTGGATGATCTTAATCGTCTGTTGTTCCACTACAGTGAACTATTACAGCGTGCCCGACACCATACCGGCAATCTGGCCCACGCCTTGAAAACGCCTCTGGCGGTGATCGTCAATGAGACGGCCACCCTGCCCAAGAGTCAGCAACAAGTGTTGAACCTGGCACTGGAGCAGTTGCAAAATCGCATCAACTACCACCTTGGACGTGCCCGCATGGCCGGTTCCAGCAAGATACTGGCAGTTGATTCTTGCCCGGCAGATATCGTTGATTCTCTGGCTATGGTGTTTGAAAAAGCCTATGCCAGTCGGGATATTGTCGTGATCAATGAGCTGGATGACCGAATACGAGTCGCGGTGGAAGTGCGCGACCTGGAAGAGATGCTGGGTAATCTGCTGGAAAATGCCTTTAAATGGGCCGCAAGCCAGATTCGCGTTTACGCTGAGCAGATCGACACTTCACTGTGCCTGTTTATTGACGACGATGGTCCAGGATTATTGCCCGCACAGATGGATCTTGTTTTACAGCGGGGAGTGCGGCTCGATGAGCAGACGCCTGGTTCTGGCCTGGGCCTGAATATTGTACGTGACATCGTCACCAGTTACCGGGGGGCACTGACTCTGGCAACGGGGCCTTCTGGCGGCTTGCAGGTGCGGTTACAAGTGCCGCTGGTTAGCCCGGTTTCTTAGGAGTTGTCCTTAGGGTGGACATTAAGCTTACCCCCCCATTATCGATGGCTTTCGGATGAAACCACGAAGGACACGAAGAGCACAAAGAAGAGATTTTCTTTCCCTTCGTGCTCTTCGTATCCTTCGTGGTTCCCTTCTTTTAAGAGCTTTTTGCGACACTCTCGAAGCGGGGAGTAGGCGCTTAATGTTTACCCTGAGCGCACCAACTAATCTTCCGTAATGATTGCATGCAGAAAGAATCCCGCCGATCAGCAGAAATCAGCGGGAACAGTGCTCAAATCTCTTCCAGATGGACCAGCAAGGCACTTTCCGGCTGCAATACCGGCATCATCAATCCAACCTGCTCCAACAGCGCTCCGCTCATGGTGGCCGGCTCAACCATCCACGGTGGGCACTTCTTCATGTAGATATCAGAGGAGCTATTCTCCAACACCTGCACCTTGTACTGTTTCTGCGGGTCCAGACCGGGTATCAGCACGGTGGCAGACATGGCGTATTCCGGCATGGCCAGCTGGGCGTACATCAGCACCGCTTCGCTCTGGTCCTGGCTCACCACGCCCCAGGCCTGAGACTCCTTGTGGGCCGTATCGCAGCGGAAGTAGTCGCCGGTATGCAACAGGTGACGTAAAGACTTGTGCAGGGCGATGTACTTGGCAAAGTCCCGTTTCTCCCCTTCCGAGGCGCGGGCCGGGTCCAGTTCTACGCCCATATGGCCAAACAGGGCTGTGATACCGCGGAAGTCGGCATTGTGCTGACGACCTGTGGTGTGACACAGTTTGGCACCGATGTGGGCACCTGTGATCTCCAGGGGGAAGAAATAGCTGGCTCCACGCTGGATGGTCTGACGCTCCAGGGCATCGTTACAGTCTGAGGCCCAGAAGCGCTGGGTGCGCTTGAGCACTTCAAAATCCACCCGGCCACCGCCGCCGGAACAGGTTTCAATCTCCACCAACGGGTGGCGTTTGCGCACTTCGTCCAGCAGGCGGTAATAAGCCTGAACCTGACCATGGAAGGCGGCCCGGTGGTTATGGGTCGGCTGCACCAGTTCGCGGTTCATATCCCACTTGACGTAGCGAATGTCGTACTCGCTAAGCATGCTGTCCAGACGCTCCAGCACATAGTCAAACGCTTCGGGAATCTGCAAATCAAGCACATACTGGTTGCGGATGGTTACCTGGTCGTAACCGTCGGTGTGCAGCATCCACTGGGGATGGGCGCGGTAGAGATCAGAGTTGGGGCTGATCATTTCCGGCTCAAACCACAGGCCAAACTCCATGCCATGGTCTTTAACGCAGTCGATAATCGGTTGCAAACCCTGAGGGTATTTCTTCTCATCCAGGTACCAGTCACCGAGCGCTGCCTTGTCGTCGTTACGGCCACGGAACCAGCCATCATCGATGATAAAGCGCTCAACGCCAATCTCCGCTGCCGAACGCACCATCTGCAAGATGTACTCCGGGTCGTGGTCAAAGTAGATGCCTTCCCAGGTGTTCAGATGCACCGGGCGCACTTTTTCCGGCTCGGGGAAGCGGATAATCTCCCGGCGCACATGGCGATGGAAGTTCTGGCTAATGCCGTTCAGGCCCTTGTTGCTGTAGGTGCTGTAGAGTGTCGGAGTGCTGTAGCTGTCGCCTGGTGCCAGTTCTACTTCGCCTGGCATCAACAGCTCACCGGCCTGCAAATAACGACGACCGTCGCTCATAGCTTCAGCATGGAAGCGGTGGTTACCACTCCAGCCCAAATGGAAACCATAGACTTTGCCCCAGGTTTCGCTGAAGTTAGGCTGACCAATCATAATGCCCGGGAAGTGCTCGTGGGAAGTACGACCCCGGCGGTTTTCCAGGATAAAGCCGCTGCGATCGAGCTTTTTGCGCTCGGTCTGGAATTCGTGCGTCCAACGACCGTGGAAGTACATGATCTCCCGGGCGTGAGTGGGCAACAGCAAGGTGTTGGTGAGCTTGCGCAGCTGATAGCCGCTGTTGCCTTCGTTAGTCAGAGTCAGGGTGGTTTCCAGCACTTCGGTGTCCGGGTTAAGACTCAGGTTGATGACCAGTTTCAGCTCGGCACGCGGATCGTGGCAGAGGAACTTCACCCGATGTCCGTCCAGTGTCGTTTCAATCAGATTGAACTCGGGCGACCAGTTATCGCCATGACGACACCCTTCCAGCCCGGGGGCGGTAAACAGGCCGCGGGCGTGTTCCGGACACAGGGAGACCACAGTATCGGTGTCGATACGGGCCTGGGGTACCGGGTGATGGTTGGCCTTGAAAAACGTATCCAGGCTGGTACCTTCCGGCAGACGCTTGCCCCAGTAGAGCATCTCTGGTAGCGATATGTCTGCCTTGATCACCAGACTTGTAGTGTCGGTATTGAGATGGATCAGGTTACTCATAAAACCGGTTTCCCAAAAGTTATTGCACGACAGATGAAAAATTGCCCCCAAAACCGGGGGCAACATTTAACGGGGCGATGCTTAAGTCAGCAATCAGGCAGCGACTGCCCGGCCATGCTTGAAGCGCTCGTCCAGACGGTAGGTTTTCTTGTAGATGATGGCGCTGAGCAGAACCAGGATGGCAGGAATCAGGATCATCAGTACTTTCAGACCAACGATGGTTTCCGCTGACTGCACTTCGTTGGGCACATAACCGATCAGGGTCAGGCCAAAACCGATCAGGAAGCCGGCCAGGGCACCGGCACCTTTGACCAGCATGGTTTGCACGGAGAAGATAATACTCTCACTGCGCAGGCCGGTTTTCTGCTCGCCGTAGTCAACCACGTCGGCCAGCATAACGGTGGACAGGCCATTAAACAGACCGTTACCAAACTTCAGGGCAGCACCGGCGATACCGACCATGATGGCACTCTCTGGTGCCACCACACTGGAGGCAAACAGGACGATGCTACAGAGGATCGGGAAACCACAGGCCATTGGCCACATAAAACGACGGTCGACCACTCTGGCAATCCACGGGAACAGGAAGATGCCGGAAAACTCCGCAATACCGGCCACCAGCGAGAACATCGGGAACAGGTCTTCACGGCCAATGGCGTAAGTGAAGTAGTAAATGGCAAAGCCACCGATCAGCTGGATGGCAATATTAAACGACAGTACAAAACCGATCAGTGACTTCAGCTGATCATTGCCGACGATGATCTTCTTAACGTCTTTGGCATCGAATTTTTCACCGGAAATTTTCGTCTCTACTTTCTCTTTCACCTGGAAGAAAGTGATCAGCGCACTGGCGATAAAGGCAATAATGATACCCACGCAGAGGTAGAGAAAGCCATCACCTTCGTTGCCATCACCGAGCAAGCCGACAGTATGCAGACCGTAAGCACCCATAACGGTCCAGGCAATGCTGGCAAAAATTCTTGGCCATACCACCAGGTGCTCACGCTCTTCGCGGCTGGATGAGAGAGCCGGAATCATGGACCAGTAAGGGATATCCATAATGGTGTAGGTCACGCCCCAGAGAATATAAGTGACGGCCGCGTAGATGTAAGCAGTGTTGCCGGTAAACTTGTGGGCACTGAACACCATCAGCAGTACCACAGAGTTAACCAGGGTACCGATCAGGATCCATGGGCGGAACTTGCCGAAACGGGAACGGGTGTTATCAACGATCATCCCCATCATCGGATCGGTGAAGGCATCAATAATCCGTGCCACCAGGAACAGGCCGCCGACAAACGCTGCCGACAGACCGACAACGTCGGTGTAGTAGTACATCAGGAAGATGTAGATGATGGAGCAGGCAAAGTCTTTGCCCAAAGCACCAAGGCCGTATGAGGCCTTGGTCATCAGCGTAATGTGCTGGTCTGTTGTTGGTGTGGTCATGACGATTACAGTTCAGTCAAATAAAAACTAACGGCAGTCAGGCAATAACCTGACTGCTACGGTAAAACCCGGGATAATCACGACAGGCTGAAGTGCCAGTGGTATTCAGCGCTGGTCAGCAGGTACTCAGGGCGCACGCTTGGCGTCCAGGAGTCGTCACCACCGATCCCCATATGGAAACCATCCAGATACACATAAACACCTTCACCGGCCACCAGATCGTTGGTGTGCATGGCATGGGCCAGCTGCTCCTGGCCAAAGCGGCTGACGCTGAAATGGAACTGACCACGGATGTCAGCTTTACCCACCTGCAGATGACGGGTATCACAACGCAGGCCGTTATCGGTTGGAAAGATATACGGCGTATGTAGTGCATCTACAGTATCTGACCAACGACCAATATCGGCACTGCGGCGACGATCCGGGTAGTTTTCGTGGGGACCACGGCCAAACCAGCTGACCACCTGCGGTTGCTCTTGCAGATGCAGGCAGGCACCGATCCGCGGCATGGGTGGCAGGTCGCCGTCCACCATCACCTCGATATTGATCTTCAGCTCCCCACTGGCCAGGAATCGATACGTCCAGATACTTTGCAGGATGGTCTTGCCTGGCTGCTCCGGGTGCGCATAACCGTGGTGTGCCACCACCGTACTCTGCTGGCACTCAACCAGCAGGCAGCGGTGTTGCAGGTTGAACAGGCCGGCGCGCTGCCAGCGTGGCATCCAGGCATTCGGGTCCGGGCGGTCCACTTCACTGACACCGATGTCGTTGTCCAGTGGAGCGCGGAAGAAGTTATCGCACAGTGGTGCCAGCAGTTGCTCACTGCCGTCTTTCACCCAGCTCACCAGCTGGCCTGTGTTGCGATCAATGGTCCAGTGATTGTCGCCGGCGGTAACCGTCAGCTGATGGCCGGATTCCTTGATCTCGGCACCAGCCTGCATACGCGGACGGGCATCAGCCAGGCTACCGATCAGCATAAACTGGTGCCGTGCCACTTCGTGACCAGCCTCAGACCAGCTGGTTGCTTCCGGCTGAATGATGGCCAGATCAAGTCGGGGCTGCTCACCGGTGATACTGATAGGCTGATCGGACAACACCAGTCGTTCAGTAGTACCAGGGGCGATATCCAGAGTGATTTCACTGCCGGCCAGTACCGTCTCACCACCAAGTACCTGCCAGATCAGCTGATGGTTATCAGTGCGGGTAAAACACGCCTCACTACTAACGTCCACAGTCAACGGCTGGATGGCAACCAGCTGGAAGGTAAACGGCTGCTGCGCTCTTTTCGCTTCAAACAGCGCCGGATGCGGCGTTTTGTCAGGAAAAACCAGGCCGTTGATGCAGAACTGACGGTCATTTTCCACATCACCAAAGTCGCCGCCGTAGGCCCAGAAATGCTGGCCATTGTCGTCGAATTTATCCAGACCCTGGTCCACCCAGTCCCAGATAAAGCCACCTTGCAGGCGGGGGTGTTTGCGAAAAGCATCCCAGTACTCACCAAAACCGCCCAGACTGTTGCCCATGGCGTGGGCATATTCGCACAGAATGATCGGACGGGTTTCGTTCGGCATCTCGCCCCATTTGGTCAGCGCCCACTTGGTTTTGTCAAAGAACTGTTGCGGCTGATCCTCTTCGGTACGGGCATACATCGGGCAGATGATGTCGGTGGCCGGGGTGTCGGAACAGCCGCCTTCATACTGCACCGGACGGGATGGGTCGGTGCGTTTGGTCCATTGGTACATGGCATCGTGGGCGGCACCGTAGCCGGACTCATTGCCCAACGACCAGATGATGACCGATGGGTGGTTAAAGTCCCGGCTGACCATGCGGATCATGCGCTCCAGGAAGGCGTTGGCCCACATCGGGTCATCAGACAGTGTGCGCATGGGCACCATGCCGTGGGTTTCGATATTGGCTTCGTCCACCACGTATAGGCCGAGGCGGTCACACAACTGGTAGAACGCCGGCTGGTGCGGATAGTGGGAGCAGCGTACGGCATTGAAGTTGTGCTGCTTCATCAACACCAGATGCTGGCGCACATCTTCCACGGTTTCGAAGTGGCCGGTGGCCGGGTTGTGTTCGTGTTTGTTAACACCACGGATCATCAGCGGTTTGCCGTTCAAATGCAGCTGACCGTCTTTGATTTCCACCTTACGAAAACCAACGTCGTACGCTTCGCTGTCAATATCGCTGCCTGTGGCCGGATCGGTCAAGGTGACAGTCACACGGTACAGATTGGGCGCTTCAGCGCTCCACTTTTCAGGATTGCTGACGTCCAGGTTGATGATGGCGCGATTGTCATAGCCGCCGCGCTCGTCCATCGGTGCGGTGCCAATGGTTGTGGTGCCACTGGCCACGACCTGCTCACCACGGTACAAGGTAGTACGAAGAGCCAGATCTGCACTGTTTTCGGTATCAACGACAATGTTCAGATAACCGTGCTCATAGCGATCGTCCAGATCCGGCGTCACACGGATGTCGGTCAGGCGCTGCGCTGGCTTGTTGAGCAGCTGTACGTTGCGGTAGATGCCGCTGAGCCACCACATGTCCTGGTCTTCCATATAGCTGCCGTCGGACCAGCGCAGCACCATCACGCACAGTTTGTTATCACCGCCTTGCAGGAAGGGAGTCAGGTCAAATTCCGCGGGCAGGCGGCTGTCCTGGGAGTAACCGACCGCCTGACCGTTACACCAGAGATAGAAGGCATTGTTAACGCCATCAAAAATCACCCGGGTCTGGCTCCCAGCAGCCCAGTCAGCGGGCAGAGTGAACACGGTGGAGTAGCAGCCGGTAGGGTTATCAGCCGGTACCAACGGTGGATTACAGGCGAACGGGTACTTAACATTGGTGTAGATCGGTTTGTCGTAGCCGTGCATTTGCCAGTTAGCCGGTACGGGGATAGTCTGAGCCGGATCGGCACCTTCGCTGGCAAACGTTGCAGGTACTTTTTCAGGGGCATCGTAGAGCGCAAATGCCCAGTCACCATTCAAGCTCAGCACTGAACTGCTGGGCAACTCCTGCCGGGCATCGGCTTCGCTGCGCCAGCTGCTCATGGGCGTGTGGGCAGCCAGACGACCGCGCGA
>JAQFVO010001440.1 GCA_027942505.1 Endozoicomonas sp.
AGACTTCAACACTCAAGACCACAAGCCCGGAGGCTCAAGATGTATCAAGGGAAGGCGGCTTAAGTCAGTGCCATTGCCTTATGGACCGAGTTTGAAAACTCAAGGCAGTGTTGAACTGACTAACTGTTTTTACCCGAGCACAAAAGGTGACAATCTGGCTGGCTCTCCCTGGCAGAACAATCAGGAGCTGGCAAAAATGACCGGAGCCTATATGAATGCCTGCGACGGTCTTGGGAAACACGTTTACAACGGAGAGTTTGATATAAAAATCAATATGAGGACTCCAGGCAATGCGACAGTCTTCAAGTTGGTACCTCACAGTGACGGTTTACAGTACATTGATTGGTCCAACAAAGTTCAAAAATTATCCATAGATGGTTCTTCCACCGATGATTGTATTGCGCTACTGGACACCGGAGCACGTTTTGAGAGCCGTGGTGATGCACCGCTGACTATGCGCGTGGAGCATCGTGATGGGCAGCACTATTTCACTGTAAAGACCCGCTCTGATTACAGCCCATTCAAGAGTGCAGATAACCATTGTGATATTCCCTTGCCGATCACGGGAAATGCTCTGGGTAGTGCCAAGTGTTGTACCGATGGAGAGAATCAGCGTCAGGATGTCAAGTATGTTTATGTTGAGCCTCTCAAGAAGGGTTGGTTCCATGTGCAGTTTAATGTGCAATTTTCTGACTACTCAGGAACCAACGGCACAGGTTCACCATTTATGACGTTTGGTATTGATGACGATCAGGGCGTTATTTCATATGGCAGAATCGGTAATAATAACCTTGACAGTAAATCTGAACCTTCTGGTTACCATGCTCAGTTTGGTCTTTCTGATACATCCAAAAGTTCGGTGGTTGTTCGGGTGAAAAATCCCAAGTTTGGGGAGGCAGGCAGACAAAATCCAAAATGGCCAAACTGGGTTAGAACGGTCCCCCAGCCAGTCAGTGGTGAGTGTCAGCCATCCCCAGTTAAACCGTTTGTTTCCAAGGAGGTGTTCAACTTGTTGAAGCCGACTGATTAGGCATTACCGGTGAGTGGGTTTTGAGCTGATGATCAAGGATGTAAGAGTTACTGACCGATCTGTTATTTTTTACTGGGGAAAACGGGTGTATCGTTGAGCGATTGTCGAAAACACGCCTAATGGTGGCCTCGTTTTGGGGCTTGTATTGCAGGTAACTGATTGGCCTTGCAGTCAATTGCGTGTGACACGCTTTTCGAAAAAGGAGTTTTATCATGCCCAATGCGGCAAGTGCTGCTGGCCAGTCGAATTCTTGTCGATCTGGTCATAATGAGGCTAACAATTCTAATTATTTTAAAGGCTCTCGGTTTTTTGGCCGGATGTGCGTCAAATTATCTTACTCCCTGGCGTTGTCAGTGTTTGAAATCCCCAGTCTGGCCACTGAGTGCGTATTTGGCTCGGTTGGTGCCGGGGTTGGTGCGCTGGTTGGTCAGGTTTTGATCACTGCCAGAAAATGCATGGGGGCCAAAGCCAGAAAATTTCTTGGTCTTGAGAGTGCAAGGCGGCTGTCAGATTTCGTCAGTGATGGTTTTCATAAAGGTGCTCGTGTCGGTTATCTGCCAGGAAACGTTATCGGCGCGGCGGCACTCTTTTCAGTTGGTACTATTGTTTGCGCTAATGCCAAGGTGGCGCTGCCCATTCTGGGTACGTTCGTTGGGGCTATGTCAACGTTCCTTTGGGTCAAGTACCTTGATGAGGTTGACCAGTCTGGTGCCGATGCGTTTGACCTGTCGAAGCATTATCTCCAGGAATTTCGTGAATGCCTTCGCTGTGCACACAATTCTCTTTACGGAGTGGGGGATATCGATAGGCTGCCTCGATGAATTGCTATCATCTGCTTTCCTGCATCACCTCTTCGTGGACAAGATGTTGTTGAGGGGGCAGATCTCTTTTATTCCACCACAGTTCAGGTCTCCTATTGTGGGACTATGATGCGAAATCAAGCTTCACTTTGTTTTCGAGCAAAACGTCCCGGCAATCCCTCCTCCCGTTGGGTGAGCAATGGGAGTTCTTCCAGCGATTTGGCCTGGAGAGCTATTTCAATTAATTTTTCACGGGAACAGGGAATTTCTCAGCGATTTAAAGGAAAAGTCAAATTTGGGTATTATAATTGACCGCAAGGGGTTTGTGGCTTTCATCTTTATCTTCCTCTGGAAAAATCAAGCCTGCCAAATGGATTAATAAACTCAATACTTCAGCTTGATTGGATAATTCTCGGTACTTTATTGCTGAACTGTGGACTGTGTAATAGTCAATAAAGCCCACAGTGCTTGTGCCGATGTCTTACCTGATAGCTGACTATCAGGACAATGATATGCATATAGACTTGGGTAATGGTTATTGCCTCAGAAGATTCCTTTATGGGGATGCGATTTCTCTGGCCAAACACGGTAATAACGACAAAATAGCTAAAAACCTGCGGGATACGTTTCCCCATCCTTACACCGTAGAGCATGCCAGGGCCTGGGTTCAGCATGTTAAGGAACACGAGACCAAGACACGCTTTGCCATCGACTTTGAGGGTGAGGCCATCGGTGAGATAGGTTTTGTGGTTCAGCTTGATGTGCACCGCTTTGGGGCCGAGATTGGCTTCTGGGTCTCTGAAGATCACTGGGGTAAAGGTATCATGACGGCGGCGCTTGCTAATGTCTGCGAGTATGCGTTTGATGAGATGGGGCTGGTGCGTATTTATGCCGATGTGCAGGCACGCAATGAGGGGTCACGCCGGGTGCTTGAGAAGTGCGGCTTTGAACTGGAAGGTGTGTTGAAAAAGCACGTTTATAAAGAAGAAGAGTTTATTGATCAGTTGGTTTTCGCCCTGGTTCGTTAATTTTTTCTTCCTCTGTCTGCTTACTATGAACTCCCCCCTAATCAGGGGGGAGTTTTTTTTGTGAGTTTTTTAGGTGAGTTTTTCTGGTAATAGCGTGCTGATTTTATAGCAGAAACTACCGGTTGCTTTACTTCGCTGTCATTCAGTACAGGAAAGTTTCCTCTTTTTGCCAAGGAGGCACAGAGGAAAAAATTTTTTTCTTTACTCCGTGCCTCTGTGCCTCCGTGGCAAATGTGCCTTTGGTCGATTACATCGAAATGTGGAAGTTATTTAAGGACAATTCCTAAGAGCACAAGCAACTCAGGCTTTTCGGGAGGCGGGCAGCGGGTAGCGTTATGGATTCCAGTATTGATCGGGAGCTGTGGGCTTGGCGAGAAAGGAGGGCATCTGCTGGCTGATCTGAAACCGTTTGCCAGCAGATGGTAAGCGTTTTAGAGGGATATGCGTCCGAGTGGCTGAACCGTGATCTCTTCCGTCAACTCCTGGTGCGAAAGTACTGCCAGGTCATAGACTTCCAGTTCCAGCAGCTTACGAACGTAGCGGCGGATGTCCATAGAGGTGATCAGTACTGGCTTGTGCTCAAGGTGACCAATCTTGCCTACGGAGTGTTTGACGTTTTCTACAAACTGCGCCGAGGTGGATGGGTCGAGCGCCAGGTAGCTACCGGCTGACGTCTGACGAATACCGGAGCGGATAGTGTCTTCCACGTCCTGATCCAGCAGGTAGACCGGCAGCATGTTTTTGCCGTTGGAGTATTTGTAGCTGATGTAGCGTTTCAGCGATGAGCGTACGTATTCGGTCAGCTGAACCACCTCTTTCTCTTTGTGTCCCCAGACGACCAGCGATTGTAAAATGGAACGCAGGTTACGGATCGAGATGTCCTCCGAGACCAGGCGCTGGAAGATTTCGGTAATCTTGTTAACGGGCAACAGTCTCTGTACCTCTTTAATCAGCTCGCCAAAACTGCTTTCCATTTTCTCCAGCAGGTAGCGGGTCTCCTGAATACCAATGAAGTCTTCAGCGTATTTTTTCAGGACGTGTGCCAGGTGGTAGGTGAGAATCTTCGGAGAGTCCATGTAGTTGACGTTATTGCGTTCAAGCTTGTCCTTCTGGCTTTCGTCGGCCCAGAGGGAGTCGAGGCTGGGCAGGAAGGTTTCGCCAACTTCGTAGGGGATTTTCAACATGTCCAGATGTTCATTGCTCTCTCTGATAAACACAGAGCCGGGCTTGAAGTAACCCGAGGCCACGGGCACCTCCTGCAGCAGAATGCTGTAGGTGTTCTCGTCCATGGCATCGTTAAAGCGCAGGTGGATGCCGGGGAAGGGCACACCCAAATCCATGTACAACGACTTGCGCACTTTTAGTAGCTCTTCGTTCAGGGAGCTGGTGTTCAACGTCTTTTGGACTGAGGTGGGTACATCGATAATCAGGGGCAGCGTCTGGGTAAACTCTTCTTGCTGATCCAGTCTGGTTCTCGCTTCACCCGGGGTTTCGGTGGCAGCGGCCATGGCCGGAATGCCACCTTCTTCCTGGGCTGTTCGTGCCCGTTCTACCCGCTTCATCAGAAAGTAACCGCCACCCCCGAGAGCGGCAGCCAGACTCATAAAGGTCAGGGTAGGGAAGCCGGGGATCATGGCAAAGCCTAACAGCAGCGCGCCGCCAACCATCAGAGCCTTGGGCTTGTCGGTGAGCTGGGTACCAATTTCATTACCAAGGTCTTTGGCGTCTTCGTTGGATACCCGGGTAACGATGATACCGGCGGTGATGGAGATCAGCAGTGCCGGAATCTGAGAGATCAGTCCGTCACCGATGGTCAAAATGGCATACAGCTGCAATGCTTCACCACCCGACATTCCCTGGCTGGTGCCGATGGCAACACCCGCCGTGATGTTGACAAAGATGATGATCAGGCCGGCGATGGCGTCACCTTTAACGAACTTCATGGCACCGTCCATCGAACCGAACAGCTGGCTCTCTTTGGTGACCAGTTCGCGACGTCGCTGGGCCTCTTCCATCTCGATCGCACCGGCACGCAGGTCGGCGTCGATACTCATTTGCTTGCCGGGCATACCATCGAGAGAGAAACGGGCGCTAACCTCGGCGACCCGTTCGGAGCCTTTGGTGATGACCAGAAACTGAACAATGGTAATGATCAGGAAGATAACCACACCCACCGCCAGACTCCCCCCGACAACGAAGTTGCCGAAGGTGTAGACAATTTCACCGGCATCAGCCTGTAGCAGGATCAGACGGGTGGTGGTGATGGACAGTGCCAGTCGAAACAGCGTGGTAATAAGAAGTACGCCGGGAAAGGAGGAAAATTCCAGGGGGGACTTCAAGTAAATGGATGTCATCAATAGAAGGGTGGATATTCCCATATTCACCGCAATGAGAAAATCCACCAGGGGAGTGGGCATGGGCAGAATAATAAGCCCGATGACTGAGACCAGAAGCCCCGCCAAGACCAGGTCATTCTTTCCCCCGAAATTAAGCCCGGGTAACAATTGTGCCATGAGTGTCCTGCCACCATTATGGGGGGGCAGGCTGTCGCGAAGATCAGCGGCTCATTGCCGCTCTTTTCTTCTTGAGCAGGGCTCGCCCCTTTATCCATTTGATAGCCCGTACGTCACTGCCGGGCTGCGCATATTTTAGAAAATTATCGGCGGCGTGTATGGATTCTTCAGGTCGTCCCGCCTGCAGATAGGCATAGCTGAGCATGCGGTAAACGTCGGGATTTTTCGGATCGACAGCGTGCACGGCATTGAGCAGGGCAATGCTTTTTTCCGGCTGCAGATACTCCAGGTAGTAGGAGGCCTGGCAGAACATCCAGGTCTTCAATGACTTATCCATAGTTATCTCCTCTTAACTGGCGATCAGGACATTGCGGCACATCATCAGATAGTCACTGTCTGCCTTGGCATTTTCGATCACTGCCAGAGCCTCTTTCATGACGTTGGCATTGACGCTGCCCTCTGGCTGTTGCTGTATAAATGAAGAGAGAAACTTTTTCGCATCCTCGGTAAAACGGACATGTTCCTCCGGGCTGGAGTAGTTGTTCTGGTCGCTGATGTTGGTGGCAAAACGCAGTTCGCGGTTCTCGAAGTTGCGGCTCATATCAAGTGCCTTCCAGGTGTAGTCGACAACCTTGTCACCGGAGGGTTTGAAGTTGGATTTGGACTTGGG
>JAQFVO010000025.1 GCA_027942505.1 Endozoicomonas sp.
ACTTTATGGGAGAGTCAGCTCATACTCTTTGTGCCTTGAAAATCATGGGTTTTAGATTTTTTGTCCCGTACAGAGGCGGCTGAGGTAGCGGAGGACTTCGATCAGCTTTTTCCGGTCGTTCCAGAAGGTGGCTACCTCGGTTTTCAGGTAGTTGACGCCCTGCTGGGCGGATTCCTGTTTGATGGTCTCGTGGATGGCAAACAGGGCGTGGCGCACAATGGAGGCATCGAAACCGTGTTCCTTCAGGTGGCTGCGGCCAAACTCACGGGCGGTTTTGAAGCGCACCTCGTTGGCTTTGGTTTTGGCGTACATAAAGTTGTACTCACGCACACCAAAGCCCTTGGCCAGCTCCTGATAGGCTCCGGCACGGAGTTCGCCGTGTTTTTCCAGCTCCAGACCTTTCAGATAGAGGCGCTCATCGGCGGTCAGGCTCTTCCACTGGAACTCATCAAAACCACCGGGTACCAGATGGTTACAGGCAATTTCCACCGCCTGGTCGATCAGCTTCTCAAACTCGGACTTCTGGCCTTTCTGTTTTTCCCGGTACAGTTCGTTTTCGATATTGATGCCTTCGATTTCGCTGTACTGGGTCAGAACACGCAGGGCAGCCGCATAGGCGGCCAGCTGATAATCGGTATCCCCGAAGTTTGGGTGATCCTGGTCATCAATGGCTGTCATATGGTCGAGCTGGTCTTTTACTGCGTCTTCGATTTCTGGAGGAAGTTCATCAGGGAATACCTCAAGATCATCATGACGTTTGCGCAGAATCAGAAGAACGGTTCCCTGTACAAAGTTGCCCTTTTTCATCCCTGAATCAGTTTCAGTCGCAATCGTCCAAGCAGCAGTTACCTGAAGGCCTGCTGCCCACAAAATCATACCTAAATCAGCCCAAACAGAAGGATCTTGATGAGTGAACTGTACCATCTGAAGACCATTGTCAGGCATATGGTTAGCCAAATTTCGATAAACTTCTACCATTGAGTGCTTGAAGTCTTGTCCTGCACCTTTTACTGCCAGTGCTTTTTTAGTATCGGTATACCATTCAGGAAATGATTCCGGTAACTGTTTCTCCGACCATGCCAAGAAAAACTCTGTCAGCTCATGGTAATTCACGGCATCTGCATAGGGTGGATCAGTAATCCACAGGTCGTTTGACTCCTTGATCAACCTCGCGTCAAGAGTATTGATATCTGAGCAAGAGAAATTATCTTCATATGAATAATCAACTTGCACTGAATTCAGCGAGACAAATGGGCGGCATGAATAGTTATAAAGAGTATTCAGCGCCTGATTCGCAAACGTCTGCTTACCACCACCAATGCCACCTCCCTGGGAAGCAAGCCATTGTGTAATTCTGGAATTCCAGTTTGCTAGTTTTCCAACTAGAAGATGCTTGGCACACGACTGCTCTTTACTATTCGCCTCAAAAAGCTTTGCAATTAGGCCGTGGACCAATAACTGTCTTGGATTAAACAAGTGATGCCAATGGGTCCAGCCTCGTTCCCTCATAAGCCTTGTTGTCTCTGCCCCTTGTTCGATAGAACGGGTAGGAATATAGCCTTTTTCTTGCCACTCAATTTGATGTGACTTAGTTATTTGTAACACCAAAGCCTCTCGCTCAAGATCAGTTAGGGTTACAGATTTATAATGTCGATTATATCTCAGAACATCTTCACCTCTGCTGTTAGTTGTCCAACGAGGTTCTAACCAACGCACACAGTACAGACGCTCTTGAAGAATATCCCCATCCCGAGGTACCAAATCATCATTTTCCCACAGGCGCAGGCCATATTGAGCTTCACCACTTACACGACGATCACCACGCAGTTCAGCAAGAGAGAATGTCTCCCCAGTTTCAGGGCACACCATACGCCCTTTCTGGACAGTACCTAGCTTAGCCTGAGCAAAGGTTTTCTTATCAGCATTGGTTACAATCTCAATATCGTAACGCTTATTCTCAGGGTCAGCCTTGAGAACTGCGCATACCTTAAACTTTTCGCTGATGACCCAGCTTGGTGCCAGTGGCAGCATATATCCTGTTGCAGGGCAAATGGCTTCAACACAATAGAGGTAGGAATCAGCTCTCCAACCCTCCTCGTTATGCTCAATACCCCATTCCGTAATTTGCTTATCCGCTGCTTTGAATGCTGCATTTTGAGCGGCTTGCACTTCAGCCTGTACTTTTTCTCCCCCTCCGATAAGGTTAATTCCTGACCAGGTAAGTAGCGTGGCTACCGGGTTTAAGTCTGAGCCATAAGCTTTACAGCCAATGCGCGCTGCTTCAAACGGAATAGAACCGCCACCACAGAATGCATCACCAACACGAGGTGTATGACCAAAGGGTGCTCTCTCCGAATAATTGAAACAGATGTGCGCTCGAATATCGGCTATTTTAGAGACGATCCTTAACAATAGT
>JAQFVO010000029.1 GCA_027942505.1 Endozoicomonas sp.
CTGGCGTGGGCCGGGTAAACCTGCTCAAAGTCGACCTTGTCGTAAGGATTGACCTTCTTCTCCACATCCAGATGGAAAGAGTTGGTGTAGTAGCCTTTGTCGGTAACGCCGGCAATAACGCCAAACTTCTTGCGATCGAGGCGGCAGAACCGGTCACACAAGCTCTCACTGGGGGTGGAATACAGGCTGAAACCATAACCAGTCTCATCCTTCCACTGATTGACAGCAGCACGCAGTCTTTCAACAATAGCCAGACCTTTTTGTTGCAGTTCTTCGCTGTCGTAAATATCTCCGGCACTGTACAGGGCATTGATTGTTTCGTGAATACCAATGTATCCCAGAGAGATCGAAGCACGGCCGTGTTTGAAGATATCACTGACTTTGTCGTCGGGCTTCAGACGCACACCACAGGCACCTTCAACGTAGAGAATCGGCGCTACCCGGGCGCGGACATTGTCAAGGCGTTGAATTCGGGTCATCAGCGCTTCTTTGGCCAGCTCCAGACGTTTTTCCAGCAGCTGGTAGAAGGTCGCTTCACACCCCTTACTCTCAATGGCGATGCGGGGCAGGTTCAATGAAATCACACCCAGATTATTTCGGCCATCGTGCACCAGCTTGCCGTTTTCTTCATAGACGCCCAGGAAAGAACGGCAGCCCATTGGTGTCTTGAAGCTGCCTGTCACCTCCACCAGCTTGTCGTAGTTGAGAATGTCCGGGTACATGCGCTTGCTGGCACACTCGAGGGCCAGCTGCTTGATGTCGTAGTTGGGATCCTCCGCAGAGAAATTAACCCCTTTTTTGATGGCGAAAACCAGCTTGGGAAAGACCGGAGTCTTGCAATTGCGACCCAGGCCACGAATCCGGTTTTTTAATATCGACTTCTGCACCAGGCGCTCTTCCCAGCTGGTCCCCAGACCAAAACCGAAGGTGACAAACGGCGTCTGACCATTGGCAGTGTGCAGTGTGTTTACCTCGTACTCCAGCGCCTGATAAGCGTCGTAGCAATCCTTTTCCGTCATCTCCATGGCGTATTCGCTGGCCTTGCTCTCATCGCCGATCCAGCGCAGCCCCTGGGCCAGATGTTTGTCGAAAGTCATACGTACATAGGGCGCATGAATGCGATCAATTTCATTAATACTGGTACCGCCGTATATATGGCTGGACACCTGGGCGATGATCTGAGCGGTAATGGCCGCAGCAGTGGTAATGGACTTGGGCGTTTCAATCTCCGCATTCCCCATCCTGAAACCGTTGGTCATCATCCCTTCGATATCGATCAGCATACAGTTGAACATGGGGAAGAACGGCGCGTAATCCAGGTCATGGTAGTGGATATCACCCTGTTCATGAGCGGCGCTGATGTGCTTGGGCAGGATGTGCTGTTTGGCATAGTGCTTTGCCACCACGCCGGCCAGCAGGTCACGCTGAGTAGGGATGATCTTGCTGTCTTTATTGGCGTTTTCGTTCAACAGGGAGTCGTTATCGTCGCCGTTGTCCTGATTGATAATACCGAGAATGTCCCGGCTCAGGGCATTTCGTGCCTCCCGTTCCAGGTCGCGGGTCTGTCGGTACTCAATGTACTTGCGGGCAGCGTTGTGATACTCACTGCTCATCATCAGGTCCTCAACCTGGTTCTGAATATCGTAGATATCCACCAGCACCTGGTCAGCTACCGTGTTGCTTACTTTTTTCGCAACGTACTCGGCAAAAGCGTCGTCTTTGATCTGAGCATCATTCAATGCGCTAGCAACGGCTTTTGTGATGCGCGGCGCATCAAAAGGCTGGCGTGAGCCATCGCGTTTGATGATCTCAGTCATGGCAAGTCTCCGGGGTGTCAGTAATAACTGCTTAATGAAAAGGCGCTTCGTTACGACGGAAGCACTGCTTATGCCAGTGCTGTCGCTTGGTTGCTCGCTGGTCCATAGCAATAACTGTTATCGCTATTAACATCCTTTGTCTACCCATAGTGGTGCGCTTCAGAGCCAGGCACTACATGTAGTATTTACGCATATAATCATCCACAAAAGATCATGCCTGTGCAATATTGACATGAACCAAATTTTCCTCCTCCTGACTCTTTTTTCTGCTAAGTCAGGGATCACTTTCCCCTTGAAGTCCCATGGTGCAGCGAACCTGGCCGCGGCACATCTGCAGCAATTTTTTTCTGCACACGCTTTATGACCACAAGATTTACCTTCCGGTCGTATTGATGGACTTTGGTGATAATGCGATGATCAGCGACTTTTTTTCGGTCCTGACAGGAGATAGCAGTGAGACTTGGAAATTCATCACTGGCCAATTGTGCATACGACCAGCAGCAGGAGAAGATATTGTCAGCCTGGCTGGCGTCCTGCCCGACAGGGAAACACGGCCGGGCCATGACGCTGTCAGCCATGAAAGGGTTGATGTTTGCCGAAGCCAACTCACCGGTTACGGTACCACCGGATCGCTGGATAACTCTGGCGACAGCCAGCAAAACACCGGTCTTCGACTCACCACAGCAGGAAGACGACATCCGCCATATTCTGTTTAACCTGCTGACCAAGATCCGTAACACCATATCTGACGGCCATGAAGTGCTGCCTGAAGAGTGTCAGGCTGAAGACGCTTACTCATCAGAATTTGCCCGTCTGCAAGAGTGGGCGATGGGATATGGCCAAGGCTGCAATCTACTGATGGATGTCTGGAGTGAGGTGTTAAAGCACCCTCTTGTGCAGCCTATGGCTGAATCCTGGTCCCGCTGCCTGATGCTGTTAACCGTCTGGAGTCGTGCCGACGCACTGCTGGAAAAAGCCAAAAAGAAAAATGGCCCGGACGTCAACAAAATGCTTCAAGCCATGCCGGCCGTAGCCAGAGAGATGGCGGTAATGTGTCACGATATCCGAGCCATCTGGCAAGAAGCCCTGAGCCAGAAAAAAACAGCTGCCAACGTCCAGACTATCCCGGTGACCCGGGTCAGCCGCAACGAACCATGCCCTTGTGGCAGTGGCAAAAAGTTCAAAAAGTGCTGCGGCAGCTGACCTGTGTCCTTGATCTCCGTTAGCCCTGAGAAGAGCATCCAGAGACCGACGGCCCGGAACAGGGAATTTTATTTCGGCACAGCCTCCATGGATTGAGCGCAGTTATATCTCTCAGGCATTGCAATCTGATTAATATCGATAGAGTCGGCTTTGTAAACGGGCTTCTCCTCAAGCAGTGATAAATAATCATAACCACCCGGCGCCGACTTGATGCGCTCAAGGAACTCTTTAGCCGACAGCTC
>JAQFVO010000043.1 GCA_027942505.1 Endozoicomonas sp.
AAGGGTCAAATGATGTTGAGGGAGAACAGAGAGACAATCAGAAAATTGACTGCCAACTACCTGCCGATGAGAGATGATCAGAACAATATTATTGAAATTCATATTTCATTGTGATTTTTATGGTTCATTTCATGCGCGTTTGAACAACTAAAACTCCAATATCTATTTATACATTATATTGCAAAAATATACTAAGAAGATATTTCCTCAAAATAATTCATATATAATCTAACCTCCTCTGTTTCCGTCAAGATTCTGCCCACAGCGTTTTCCTAGTCCCCTAAGGTTAAACAGGCAGTCCCTTCAGGCAACAGTTTTCCCGAAAGCGAGCCTGGCTCAACTTGCCGTCGGCGCTGTTGGGGAAGCCATGCAGTATCGACTCAGCTGTCAACGGTCGGCCATTTATCCCGATATTGCGCAAAAAACAGTCCTCCATAAAGCGGGCACTGGCCATTTTGCCCAGATGATGAGTGGGAAAATCCCTTAACACCTCTTCTGCGCTAACAGGTCGACCGGTTAAAGGAATGCCGTCAAGACAGCATCTGGCCTTGAAGTGGGCAATATGTAATTGCTCTTCTTTGCAGCCCAGGTAGCCTGCCACCACCGATTCAGGGGACACCGCCACACCACGGAGCTTGTGACCGTTCAGGCAGCAGTATTCACGAAGGCGCATCAGCTCTAGGGTGGCGCCCAAGGTCTGAAAGCTCTCGGCCACGGTATCCTGGGTGATGGCGTTGTCGCTGTTATCTATACCCTGCTGAAAACAGGTGTTCTGAAAGTGAGCCAGCTCTTTGAGTAAGCCGGCTTTGCGGTAGTCCCTGATCACTTCAGTGGATAGCACGGGGCGACCATTGATTTTAATGCGCTTCTGATAACAGAACTTCCTGAAGTTGGCCGTCTCCAGAGTCGCACCGATGGCGAGATAGTCATCAATGACACTCTGGGCTGGAACAGGCTGGCCGTTAAGCAACATCCCCTCCAGACAGCAGACCGACTTGAAGATGGCCTGGCCCAGTTTGCCCGGTGCATTGCGGGGAAAGCTGTTGATGACATCCTCTGGCAGTAGCGCCTTGCCTTTGACGGGCAATCCGCTCAAGAAGCAGTCTTCCCTAAAGCGAGCTATCTCCAGACTGGCGTTGATGGCGCTAAAGGCATCTATCACCTCATCCGTTGAGATCAGCTGACCATTGAGTTTTAT
>JAQFVO010000046.1 GCA_027942505.1 Endozoicomonas sp.
TCTGACAGGCAACCACGCCAGCCGGTTGGTCGGAGACGATGCTGGCATTGGCAAAAACCTGGTTGCGCAGCAGACCACTCCCGTCAAGTTTTGCCACAAAACAGTGGTTGAGATTACGAACCAATTTACACTGCCCATCATACTCACCAACAAACGGGTGAGAGCTGTCACCTATTGGGCCGGCCATCCCACTGGCGTCAACATCGGCTGTTTGACGATAACGACCATCAAGCGGATAGGCAGGGTCACGACCAATTTTGTCCAGTGTTGCTGTCTCATTCACGTCGACCCACTGTTTTTCGCCACTGACTGTGCCCAAACAGGAGGCAGCACCAAGCGCGATGGCTGTCATGGGGAGCTGAGCTGGCTGACGACAGGTTGTGCCGGAACGCGGTGTTTTCCGCACGCCGTAGTCACCTTCATGGCGATTACTCGCTACCAGCTCTGTGTACTTGCTGTTAACCCAGTGGGCAGCAGCGGAAATGTTTGCCAGACCACCAACAAAAGGGAAAACTTCCGGGGACAACCCGGCGCAAGCGCTGATCAATCTCGCTGCCAGCTCCAGCTGCTGTATGAGACAGCGGCCTTGCGGGCCTGACGAATCGGCACAAAAGTCAGGATACGCCACCTGCCCTTTCGACGAGTCTGACATGAAGCCCGGATGAAGTGACTTGAAAAAGGACACCACACCCGTTCTGAATACGGCGCTTTGACTTGGCGGTTGGTGCTGATGAGCAGAACACACGTCATACGCCGTCGGTTGCTGAATCATATCCAGATCCTCAAACAGCATTTAAAATGCCACCCTGTGCTCCCATTGTTTGTTGGCAACGGAAGCAATCGGGGGGATGGGATCAAAAAAATAGACTGCATTAACATTGAGGAAAGGAACTTTAAAAAACATAAAAGATTTTTTTATTCATTTTTTGATTAACCATTGTCAACAGAATGGGTCTGGTGTGACAGACCTGAAATAACCTGAATTTCTACGACAAGTGCAGCCGACTGGCAACTTGAAAGACAACAGGGAAATCACTCCTCCAGGTGAACTACACGCTGTTACTAAAAACCTGTGATCATAAGGATTATTCAGGTTTATCTACCCCGTCAACACGGCTGCATAAAGGCAATACAGGACACCCATAAATTTGGCAATGGCAATCAAATTTAAGGGTGTCCTGTTCTTGCGACAGGGATATAAACGCAGCAAAGAATATCAAAACCGGCGGACTGGCGGGGTTAGTCGGGGGCGCCTGGCCTGTGGAGCGACTGGAACGGGGATAGCGGCTTAAAAACCGCTATCTAGGGAAGGCGTGTTGAAGCAGGAAGCCTGTTGGGTGACTAACAGGAATCCCCCACTATAACCGCTTGCGGTTTAGTG
>JAQFVO010000051.1 GCA_027942505.1 Endozoicomonas sp.
TAGCCTTCCAGCAAAACGACAAACTCACCTCGCTGTTGATTGCTGTCTGCCTGCATAACGGCCAATACTTCGGCAACAGAACCAACCAGAACCGTCTCAAAGGTTTTGGTCATTTCCCGGGCCACGGCAACATAACGCTGCGAACCAATCACTGCCATGAGGTCAGCCATCAACTCCATAATCCGATGGGGAGACTCATAAACACCCCAGGTAGCGGGACATGTAGCCAACTCCTCAAGCCGTTTACGTCGGGCCACGCTTTTAGCAGGCAAAAAACCTTCAAAACAGAACCGGTCGGTGGGCAAGCCGCTGACTGACAATGCGGCAACATAGGCACAGGCACCAGGCACCGGCACCACAGCAAAACCCGCCTCACGTACCGATCGCACCAGGAAAAAACCGGGATCTGAGATCAATGGGGTACCTGCATCACTGATCAATGCCACCGACTGCCCTTGTCGCATACGCTGGACAATACTCTGCGCCTGCTGACGTTCGTTGAAGTCGTGACAGGGAATCAGCGGTGTATCAATCCCAAAGTGGTTCATCAGCCGTCGGCTGTGCCGTGTATCTTCGGCGGCAATAACATCCACCCGATGAAGGACCTCCACGGCTCTCGGGGTCATATCACCGAGATTTCCGATGGGAGTTGCAACTATATAAAGAAGAGAGTCTGACATAACCAACCAGTACAAATTGTCCAGCGCAGATCAATACGATCACAGCAAAATCGGCATTGCATTCGAAAACACGTCCACCTTAATCTATAGTGTCGAATTGCGGCCCCGTGTACAATCGAAAACCAGTAGCGCAAATTTGCACGCGTGCCCGGCAAGACGCTGGTGTTACGCAACAACGCCAACAAAACGCCAACAAAACGCCAAACAAGAGTGCCAGCGAGAATGCCGCCCGGCACAGTTTCCTGGCATCGCCCACTGGACTCCCTGAGGAGCTGGCTCAAGACCGCACATGAGTACCTCGATAAACACCCGACGCACCAAACACCCTGTTAAGTTGTCAGCCATTGTGATGGCGGCATTGATTCCTGTTTTCCTTACAGCCTGCTCTTCAACACCAATGGTCACCTCCACTGGCGCAACCGCCATACCCGCCCAGGCCAGCAGTTTTGAACAGCGCCTCATCGAGGCACAGCGGAAGAACTATCCCCAGCGCGCTATTGAAACCCTTGAGATCACCAGTGAGTTGCTAAAGACTAATCCGTCACGGAGCAAGCAGATTCTCGACCAACTGCCTTATGAACAACTTCCCCCGGCACTGCAAGCCGAATTAGCAATCCAGCAAGCTCAGATTGCGCGAGCCAATAAAAATGACTCAGAGGTGTTTGAGTGGCTCGACCGCAAAGCGGTCGTCATTAGCGACGACCCGGACATCAATGCCCAGGCCCATAGCCTGAAGGCCCTGACCTACCTCCAACTGAGTGAATATCAGGCCGCTCTGGATGAGTGGTTGCTCGCTGACCCATTCCTGTCAG
>JAQFVO010000055.1 GCA_027942505.1 Endozoicomonas sp.
TGATGAGCCTTGCACCGTACTTGAAAGGCGCTACATTCCCAAAACATCCTACTCAGTGACTCAGGGGGAACACTACCTGTTTACCAGTCAGTCAAACTGGCATAGCCGACCTACTGAAGAAGAGCAAAAGCATCTGGATTTATATTGGGCGTAGTGTTCTTTACATAATCGTTCATTGGCAAAACCTATTGAACATCAGAATATTTTCGCAAGCAATTTTACTTCCAAAAAGCCAGAACCAACCACAATTCCGTGCCACAACATTTAAACGACAATAAATTTATAACTTATAAGCATTTAGTTTAATTTTCGCCACCAAAAACATCTTATTTTTTTGTCGCCAGTTACTCATTAAGAGCTATGATTCCCCGGGTTTGATTAGGATCAACTTTTGTACCAAACAATCAACCCACCATCACAATTTCAATGTCGTTTATTTAATTAAGAGGTAGTAACGGTATGATATCCGGCAATGTTCATACAAACCCCATGACCACCTTTCAAGCACCGAACGCAGGTATTAACACGACAGCCTCGCCAATGTTTGCAGCGCGGTCCGTCAAACCGGAATCGACTGATAATTTAAAACAGGAGTTGCGTATAGCCGGTGGCGATGAACAGCGCGCTGAGCTATTTGAAGACATCGCTAAAGACGGTGGCCAGGCTCGGTTCAAGGAGCTATTAAAAAGGCTCAGTACTGCAGCTGATGAGCCACAGTGGCTTGCCAACGTACGGAAAAGCCCATTCACACCGGTCTACGCCCCCGAGAATCAATTCGAACCAAGATCTGATGAAGAGTTAACCCGTAACCATAAGTATGTGAGAGTCGGTGATACACATCCAAATCATCTGCAAGAGAAAGAAAACAAAGACGGAGAGTCAATCTATAAGTTCAGAACTCACGCTGGCAATGGGGAGTCCCTGTCTGTAACAAACAACATTGAGCTGTCCAATTGTTTTTATACCCAGGGAAATGACACACAAAACCTGTTTGACTCAGTTTATCGCCCCAATCCTGAGCTGGCCAAGCGGACCGGCGCCTACCTGAACGAGTGCCCCGGAATTGGGAAATTCTCTTACTCCGTTGATTTTACCGCCCACATCAAGACCAAAGGCATAGCCAATGCCACGATTTTTCGGTTGATTCCCCACTCTGAAGGGCTGTTTTTTATCGATGGCAAAAATACCATCCGCAGACTGAATACGGAAAGAAATAATGTGGAAGATTACAATCGGCTAGTGGACGGAGGCAAGCGCTTCGGGCAAAGCGGTCAATCACCATTTACCGTCAATGTGGAGAATCATAATGGTGACCATTTCCTGACCATCAAGGCTGCTTGTGATTATGCCCTGTTTAAGGATGCAGATAATCGTTGTGATATCCCCTTTGAAGGTGCTCAAACGCCCCTGCGCACCGCAACGTGCTGCCGAGAGGGTGACCGGCAGCGGCAGGACACCAAGTATCTGTACGTGGCACCGCTTGAACAAGGAGGCTGGTTCAACGTCAAGTTCGACATAGTCATGCCTGA
>JAQFVO010000067.1 GCA_027942505.1 Endozoicomonas sp.
GCAATACCGGACAGATGCTGACCCGGATACCGCAGTTGCTGGGTTTTATCAGCCAGCACTTTTCCCTGTTACCGGGGGATATTGTCATGACCGGCACTCCGGCCGGCGTTGGTCCCCTCTGTCCGGGTGACCAGCTGGAACTGGTGCTGGACCCTGTGATGAGCGTTCAGACACAGTGCCTGTGAACGGGGTGAATCTGCCACACCGGAATTCCGGACTGCCTCAGTTTGATTCAAGACTCGCTACCTCGAGTTGCAACAACCTCATGGTCTCCAACGCCGTGAGGTTTCCCTGGTCAGCAGCCTTGCGATAATAGTACAGCGCCCTAGTGTAGTTCTGCTCCACGCCCAGACCATGTTGGCACATGTAGCCCAGATTCTTTTGTGCTGCCGCATTATTATTCCATAAGGCAGATGTGTGGAACCAGGACGCGGCCTTGGTACAGTCTTGCTCGACACCCAGACCGTCCCGGTACATCAAGCCCAGATTGTTTCGTGCTTCGCCATTTTTCAGTTTGTCGGCCTTACGGTACCAGAAGAGGGCCATGTCATAGTTCTTCTCCACCCCCAGGCCTTTTAAATACAAACAACCCAGGCGATTCTGTGCTTTGGGATCTTCCCGGGAGGCGGCTTCCTGGTACAATAAGAAGGCTTTGGTGTAGTTTTGCTCCACCCCCAGAGCTTTTTCATACATCGAGCCCAGAATTCTTGTCGCCAGGCGGGATCCGTGCTCGGCCTCAAACGCGTAATAGTCCAGGGCCTTGGTGTAGTCTTGCTCCACCCCCAGACCGTTGTAGTACATCCAGCCCAGTGCGTTGAACTTATGCGTGTGCCATCCTGCCTTGTGCAGTAGCCCTGCTATCTCCCAACGACAATCCTCTATTGCCACGGACAAAGGGAATACCTCAATCACCCTTGACTGGCGTTTAGGGGTTAAACTGCTTAACAGAATGTCCTTCACCTTTTCAATCTGATTGTTCTCTATTGCCTTGTCCAGTTCCTGGTGCAGATCTACCTCTACCGGGCGGAGGAGTGGGGGAGTGCTGTCAGTAATATAGCGGCGGTCCAATGGACATTGTGATGATTTATTCATCCATCGACTTATACATTGAAGATGAAATCTATGGTTGCATGGCTTTAGCGTTATTACTGCACCTCTGGCAAGGAATCGTCGGATAAAGGCTGGTAGAGAAGGGTAAGGCAGTTCTTTACTCGGTTTTTTTTTGTGTGCACCGCGGCAGATTGCACACAAATCAGTTGGGTTGCTCACTGCATTCATAATCTGTCAGCTCCAGTAATACAGCAAGTTTTTGACACGTTCGTTGTCGGCTGTACTCAGGAACTGTCAGAGTCTTCAGGTAAGCAAAAGTTCAATATTTCCTCGTGCGGTTGAGACAAGCTTCCTGCGATCAGGAATTCCCTGCCTGGGAACAAAATCCGGGTTTAGCTCAGGGGCCGGATCAGCAGCATTGCGGGACTTTTCAACAAATTGCCATAACGCCTCAGACAGTTGTTGTACCTGGGTTGTTTTCAGAAATATCTGCAGTTCTTTGATACACACCTGCTCCAGCGTTAGTGCTCCCCGTCCCTGAGGTGGCGGTGAATCCTCCGGGTGGGCGATTCTTCCCCACAGTATATTGCCGGTAACCCCTTCCGATTTCAGGAAATTTACGATCTTATTTTGCCGGCGGGTAATAGCATCATGTGATCGACGATCGATCTGATAAAATACCAGATCAAGAATGACGTTCTCTTTGAATCCATTGCCGTGTTTCCAGCCATAATCAGGTTCCACCAGACAACGGCCAGGGCAGGTCCTTTTTGCGTAGTAGGGAAAAGAGCAGGTCCTGTCCTCCCTGAGCATGTCACATATCTCAATCCATT
>JAQFVO010000004.1 GCA_027942505.1 Endozoicomonas sp.
GTCGCGTTCTGAGTACCGGAATTATGGAGAATTGTTAATCAACGAGGCGTCGTCGTAGCAGGAGAACTACACCCTTAAGAGTTTGTTGAAATTACAATCTGAAGAGAGTGTCGTAGTGGGTCAGTTGTATAGGTGGTGCCTATTTCCTGTACATTTGCCCCATTACCTCCTGTGAGGGGGTCGCGAAAAGCAAAAAACGTTGAACCACAAAGACACCAAGGCACAAAGGAAGCCTTTTTTGTCTCCCGGGCGGAGCCTGAGCAGGCCCGGAAAAAACTTTGTGCCTCCGTGTCTTTGTGATTCCCTTCTTTTCAGAGCCTTTTGCAACACCCTCCTTCGTGAGCATGGGGGATTAGTCGAGGTCCTCCCTGCCTGTGGCCGTGGAGCAAGCCCAAAATCAGGGTTGCTGGCACTATCTCACTTGTGCAACTACCTTGGTGGCAGGCCGCTGTTAGTCAGAGCAAACGTCTTTTCACGATGCGGTTATCCAGGGAGTCGGTAAGCCCGGAACAAGAAATCAAAACGACCGAGCTGTCATCATGTTGATTGGCACAACTGTCGGTTCACCCCGGCACAGTAGAATGGCTTCTCCGATTGAAGCTGATGCCCCTGAACAGGCTGACACGTACCTGAATGCTGGTAATCTGCCTGCAAACGACAATTGCCGTTTGCAGGGTGGCAGGCGTCGGTCGGTTAACACCACCGAAACGTTCAGCCTGCTCGCTGAAGCAGACCCAGCCATGCCTGACAGTCAGGGCAATACCCCGTTGTGTCTGGCAGCGCAGGCCGGTGATCAGGCACAGGCGCAACAGCTGATCGACAGAGGAGCGGATGTTCATCACACCAATCTTGATGGTGATAACGCGCTGATTCTGGCGGCCATTGGTGGACATTTTTCGTTTATAAAGTGGCTAAACAGCCATTACCCGCAGCCTGTCAACCAGCAAAACTACTACGCTGAGACTGCCCTGACCCTGGCTGCACGGCACGGCCACCAGCCACTGGTAATGTGGCTGGTCAGCCGGGGTGCGTCTGTGGTGCATCTCAACGACCAGCTCAAAGACGCACTGGC
>JAQFVO010000119.1 GCA_027942505.1 Endozoicomonas sp.
GTATTTCGCAATGGTGAAGCCGGTGGTCGTCACAATCCGGAATTTACCATGCTCGAATGGTATCGCGTCGGTATGGATGATCAGGCGCTGATGGATGACGTGGCTGGCCTGCTCACCAGTGTGGCCAACTTTCAGGAGATCAGACGGTGCAGCTACGGCGAACTGTTTGAACAGTATCTGCACCTGAACCCCTACATAGCCAGCGACGAAGAACTAAGACGACAGGTCCGTGACAACGTCGATGACCGGCTGCAAGGGCTGGACAGAAACGACTGTCTTGACCTGTTGTTTTCCCATTTTGTCGAGCCAAACCTGGGGTCAACGGAGCCGCAGGTGCTGGCCGGGTACTTCGTCTATGACTATCCGGCCACGATGTCAGCACTGGCACGGCTGGCGACCAATGCCGATGGGCATCCGGTCGCGGCTCGCTTTGAACTGTTTGTCAACGGGGTCGAGCTGGCCAACGGCTACCACGAGTTGCCTGATGCCCGACAGCAACAGGAACGCTTTGAACAGGAACAGCGAATCCGCCGCAAGCGCGGCTCTCGCATCTACCCCTTTGATCAGAACATGATTGATGCCCTGGCTCATGGCTTACCCGATTGTGCCGGCGTCGCCCTGGGGATCGACCGACTGCTGATGCTGATGCTCGGCACCAGAAATATCGCTGACGTTCTGGCGTTCGATTTTGGTCGGGCCTGAGTCCACCACCACGTTGACAACGCGACTGGAAATTGCCTCATGTCCACATTTCGATGTGATCCAGCACATCAAATTTTGCCAGGCAGGCGCGGAAAAAATAAAAATCTCTCCCTGTGAGACAAAAAGAGGAGGTTGTTCAGGGACAATTCCCCCTGAAGCTTTAAGTCGGCAACTGAGCGTCTGACTCTGAATGTGGCGGAGTTGTTCTGTCTAAATGTGGCGGAGTTGTTCTGTCTGAATGTGGCGGAGTTGTTCTGTCTGAATGTGGCGGAGTTGTTCTGTCGGCCTCGGCTGAAGGCTGCAATCCGCCGCCTGCCAGGGTTGATGTTACCTGGGTAGACTCCGGGGCAAAGAACTTGTTGTGAGACTCCTGCATCGGATGACATAAGGGTGGCGCATCGAAGGCTCTGATGCCCTGGGACATGGCATAGAGTGCCTCCAAAGGCGTTTCCGCGATGGCATTGACGATTTCTCTGCCATCCCCGCCAATCAGCCGGAACATCTTCCTGGTCTCTGCTTGCAGTGGTTTCACGACCAAATTATTTAACCCCCCTGCATGCGGCAAGGCGCCATGATACAGAATCTTTTTTCTCTCCTTGGACTGCTTTAATCGCCGGTTTTGAAACCAAGTCCTGACTTGCTTCTCGCTAATCCCCAATGTATTGGCTAACTGTGCTCTTTCTTCTTCAGATATATAGTTATTGCTTTGGAAGTATGCTTCCAGCATTGACCTCTGCCACTTGTGAAATTGTTTGCGCGTGTTGCGTTTTTTCTTATAATTCTGATCCTCACCGTCAGGCCCTGACTCTTCAGGCAGTGGCATAGTAGAACAAGACTCCGTTGCGCTGGTGACTGAATCAGAGTCAACGGATGGCTCATTGGGACTTTCCTGCTGGCCAGGCGTGGGCTGGTCCGCTGAATCCTCGGCGCACACGATCTTAGCACTGCAACACTGATGTACCGGTGCCATTGGCCTGACCCAGCCCGGAAACCCCGTATGTCTGAATGGCTGCCCCAGGTACACGTTGTCAAATGTAGGCATAGCTCTGTGTTCAGCAACCGAGTAACGACCAAAATGGTGAGCAGGATCAGGGTTGAAAGAGCTGCCCGGTTGAGTGATTTCGTGGCTCAGAGCCGCACGGGGACCGTTCGGGTAGCAAGCTCTGGGGGAATAAACAGGCTCCACAACAACACCTCCGGATTTTCGGAACATTTTGTATTCCAGAGTCATTATCGTAGTGAGTGGTTCAAAAAAATGGTCAAAAACTCAGAAAAAGAGCCAAAATAGCGTTCTCCAACTAAATATCCCCCTTCTGTACCCGGAGTGATCGGTTTTTTTATGAAGTTTATTAACCGTTGTGTCGTTACCCTTGAACCGAGGACCAGCTTTATCGACTGGGTCAGCGGGCTGGGTTTGGAACTCCCTGATACCTGGGAGTTTGAAGGTGGTGCTTATCTGCTCGATGAGCACGAGTCTGAGCAGAGCCTGATGGATGACATCCATCAACAGGCACAGACCATCCTTGAGAATGAGTTCTCTGTGTGGACGGAGAATCAAAACCTCTGGCCAGGCAGGCCAGAACAGGAAGCTGCCTTCAACATGCTCAGGCAGCTGTTCACGCTGCACATCGCCATTGCCGGTTTTGACCTTGGCAAAACCTCGCTGCTCAGGGCCGATATTCCTGAGACGGTTTGAACGGGTGACAGCCTGGACCACAGCTGCACTGTCTCGCTCACTCCGAAACGGTGTGGGCCAGCAAGGTATTTTCACCCAGTATATTGACGTTAAACTGCCGGATAACATCAATACGATCCTCGACCAGCAAGGCGTTCAAACGCTCCTTGAACTGTTCCGGCGAGAGAATGATCCACGTTTTCAACATCTCATTGAGCAGCCATGCCGAGAGCTCGGCGCTCTGCGACAGGGAACGGTCAAGATTGGCATGCTGGGCAACCACCAAAAACAGATCTGCTAAACGGTTATAGTCGGCCACCCTGCCGGAGACCAGCATCTGGCTTGATACCTGGTTGTTAGCTACCAGAGTCATAAAGTGTTTTTCGGTCAGCAGCTTTCTCATCGCTGAACGTCGTTGTTTGCACTGCTTTTCGGCTGCCTCCCCGCCAACTGCCCGTCTCTCAAGGGTGGCAATCACCTTAACGGAACTGACGGCCTTATCATGGGCCGCGTCGCGCAACTCCAGTGCAACTTGCAGCACAGAGATAAA
>JAQFVO010000139.1 GCA_027942505.1 Endozoicomonas sp.
GCTTCTTTTAAACCATCAGCCATACGAGCCGATTTAATCTCCAGTTAATGGCATAGGCAAAAAGTTATGACTGATCCACAGGGGCAATTTGAACAGTTCATTGAACACCTGGGCGCCATCAGTGGCCAGGACTTTCCCATCAATAACAATGCCTGCAGCCTGATAAATGGACAGGATGAAGTCGCAGCTGTGATTGAACTGCCCGAAGGCAGCGATCTGTTGGTGATCCATTCCATGGTCGCGCGATTACCTGCCGATCCGGCGGTACAACAGGCCAGGGCTCTGCAATTGCTGACACTGAACAGTTGTCCTGAGAAACTGCGTGGGGCCTGGTTTTCCATTGATGATGAAGGCTATGGCATTTATCTGATGATCAGTTCACCCATTGGTAACCTGACCACGGTAAGTTTTGAGCACCTGCTGTTCAATTACCTTGAGCTTGCAGATAACCTCAAGCTGGAACTCGCAGAAGAAGAGCTGGAACTTATTCCTCGTCCTCCAGTCGTAGGATTGCAAGTATGAGCTTTGATAGAATCGGTTTGCCAACAGGCACTACAGGCGTTGACCTGCACAAAGAACCGCTGCTGCCTGATAATAAAAAAAGCACATCGGCGACCGCGGCAAGTACTGGCCTGAAGGAGCGCCTGCAACAATTTAAATCCGGCATCAGCGGCCTGCCCGGGAAAATAGCCGGCCATTTCCCATCCCTGTGCAGTTCGTCCTATGACGTTAAGCCAAAGCTTGTTGCCAGTTCGCCAAAAGTGCAGGCCGTTGAGGTTGCCCCGCCATCGGATGCTCAGGAAAAAATTCAATTAGCTATCGACGCTGAAATTGCTGCATTTCCCTACCACCGGTCTCTGGACAAAATTTCCCAGGCGTCCCAACTCTCTGGAACTCACACCGAGGCCAACTCAGCAACTGACAAGAACCTTGGTAATTGGGACACGGCCCGGCCACTGGCATTGGCTGCAGGTAAGGCAGCCGGACTTTCCACGAAGGGTTCTGACGGCTTTATTTATGATGAAAAGTCTGGCTTAACGGCTTACGTTCTGCAGAATCCTTCGGCTAAGCCCAACCCTGAAGTGCGACTGGTCTTTGGTGGTACCACATCCGGCATAAAGACCGGAGGACTGGCCAAGCGTTCTTTGCTCAATGGCGGGTTCACGCTTAAACAGTGGATTGCCAATGCCAAGAATGCTGTCTTTGGTACCATCCCCGACAGCTACAAACAGGCCAGTGAGCTGACCGGGAAATTACAGGCGATGATGGCATTAGACCCGCAATACAAAGATTTCACCCTCACCATTTCTGGCCATTCCAAAGGTGGTGGTGAAGCTGCCTATGCTGCCCTGAGCCAAAAAGAACCTCTGCACGCGATCTGTTTTTCCAGCGCGGAGCTTGGCAAACAAATGCAGGCATCAATTCCCGAGGAGACAAAAGCCAATGCCGCATCCTTTGTCTCACATTACTATGTGGAAGGTGATGCCGTACCCGTTATGAGTAAGAATGCATTAATTAAACGGCTGGGTGGTCAGCTTGGGCATCTGGGTACGATCGCCACGCTTCCGGCTGATAGTAAGAGTGCCAGTGGTCTGGATCGCCATGACAAGTTTACCCGCCACATTCAACACTTCGCAAAGCCACAGGATGTCTCAAAAAGCGACGGTTAAACGTGAGCTGAAAAAAATACAATACTCCTCAGTTGCCTTACGTGGCAGACAACGCAGTTGATACCTTTCTGCGTTGTTTTTCAGTGTGCTTCCTCCCGGTAAAGTTGCCGGTTTTGTTTGAGTCACTATTCAAATTTTGTACTAGTCTCCTCCTTTTAATAAAAAACAATTAGCCGGAACTTTAGTACATAAACTGGAGAATTTTTATGGACTCGACAAACTCAGGCGTCGCTATGTTCAAAGGTGACACCACTCAACTCTTTTCATCAGGCAGCAATCCGGAAAGATCAGAAAAAACGGGGGTAGCTCTTGCTGTCAATCTGCAAACAGAAATACCTGTTCCAATGGACGAAGACTCTTTTGATGCCCCCATCATCGACCGGGATGCGAAGGTCGCTCATAATCCGAAAAAAGTAATGGTTGAGTATATTGAGGGCCTGCCGGTCAGTGTATTGCCGGCAGTTGGTTGTTCTGTATGCCTCACCGACCATGAAGGTGGTCTGGATGGTTTGACCAAGCTGGCTTATGCGCCTGACAACGAGAATTGCGTCAGTAACTGGCATTCATTTTGTAAGGACTGTCTTGTCGGCGTTCTATCGAACAGGCCCGCTTTATGCCCACTGTGCAGGGGCCCATTCACCAACTATGGGCCTCTGCAAGGCTGGGACAAACAGCTCAGCTGTAGAAAACAAGTATACTTCCAGCCTGAGATTCTCACCTGCCCGGGTTGTCATGATGACATGCTCAGGGCTGATATTCGAGAGCACCTGGTCAACTGTGAGAAGAATAAAATGACCCTTGACCAGAACGAAGCTGAGTACCGGGCATCGTATCTGGACTTTCTGAAACAGCACCGTGTTGACTCGGGCCTGCTGTTGAGTCGGAACAGTGACAACCGGCCAACTGTAGTATTATATGAATGCAATGATCAGGGGCAATTCCAACAGTACGCCAACCCTGACTTCATAGTGACCCATCCGGAAGTCGGCAAGCCGCTGCATAACACATCTGTAGGCAGTGAGCATCAACTGTTCTTGAACTCTCCCGGCGATGAGCTTCCTGTTGCTGGCGTGATCCAGTTTGAGTCCGTTGCCGGTGAGCATGAATCTTTTCAGCTCAAAGAGCTTCCTTCAGTTACGTCAACCTTTCGGCCCGCCAACCATAGTGATCTGGCTGCATTGCGTTCAATTCCGGTCAACTATCAGAAGCTGTTGACCGCAAATCTTGCCCAGCCACGCACAGCTGCCCGCTTTTTGGAGGCCTCTTTTACCCATGCTTTTACCGCGCTGCAGCACACTAATGCCCCTGTGGCCTTATCGTTTCAGGCAGGAAAGGTCGCTGTTGAGGGCTTTGGTCGGTTTCGCACACCCTTTCGGCAGGTGAAAAGCACCTTCTTGTTATATGGCGTAAAAATCCCCGGTTCAGACGCCTATTGGGGGATGCAAAAGGTGGAGCCGGATAAACGCATTGTGCTCGAAGCGTCAGAGCACTACCAGCTGATTGGTCTCGACACCATGACTCGTCAGGAAGAGGCTGATATTGAGAGGGCCACTGGGCAGAGCGTCCGGGAGAATAGCAGCAACTCAATCAAATATACGTTGATTCTTACAACGTTAATGGAGGCGAAATCAGATCAGTCAACGTTCTATCCCCGGGGGGCGGTTACAAGAGGATTTGGTGTAGAGGTGGACTCTGACGATGATGATGTTGTTGGCCACAATATTCTCGGGGAGGTGAATGAATCTGACTCGAGACCATTTGCCCAACCGGCATCATTTAGCACCGATGGTCCTCGTTTATCCAGTAATACCTTTGGTTATCCAGATGCAGTTGGGGTTGAGTTTGGAGCGAGAGATCCAAACGCACGGAATATTTCTTGTCGTCTTCGCCCATCTACTGATTCACTAAGGAATACCACCGGTTTCAGCAGTGGATCTGACTTTTGGGGTGGTTTGAGGGCTGTGGAGTCAGCTGGTGGACATTTCTCTGCCCGTCCATTTGGTGCTAGTTCAAACGTTCAGGGTGGTGGACTTCATGGCACGCGCCCTCTGGGTGGTGCCATACAATCTGTATCTCTTTTCGGAGCGGGGGCAGGACTCTTTTCTGC
>JAQFVO010000197.1 GCA_027942505.1 Endozoicomonas sp.
TACCCGATGGCATTGCGCTGCTGGGGCGGTACCCCAACCTGGTGATTACCCGAACGTTTTCCAAAGCCTATGGCCTGGCCGGGGCTCGGGTAGGGTACTCGGTTTCCAGCCCGGTGATTGCCGATGTGCTCAACCGCTTGCGCCAGCCCTTTAACCTGAACCTGCCAGCCCAGGCCGGTGCCGTTGCCGCCTTGCAGGATGAGGACTACATCCGCCGTTCCATTGAGGTCAATCAGCAGGGGATGGCTTGTCTTGAGCAGGGCTTTAGCCGTCTGGGCCTGAGTTGGATTCCTTCGGCGGGCAACTTTATTTCGGTTGACACGCAGCGCGATGCCGGGGAGATATACCAGCGTTTGCTGACACAGGGCGTCATCGTTCGTCCTGTTGGCGGTTACGGTTTACCCGAGCATTTGCGCATTTCCATTGGGTTGCCTGAAGAGAACCGTCGCTTGCTGGATGCCCTGACTGAGGTATTGCTTGACGGTGACCTGTCACCCGCGTGAACAGCAGATGCGAGCATTATGGTTAGAACAAACGACACTGAACAAACATTTATTGTACGTCCGGGTGGTAGCCTGAGCGGTGAGCTGAGAGTACCCGGCGATAAGTCGATTTCCCACCGGGCCATCATGCTGGGCGCTCTGGCCGAGGGGACGACCGTGATCGATGGTTTCCTCGACGGTGAAGATGCCCTGGCAACCCTGAACGCCTTTCGTGCCATGGGGGTGGAGATCGATGGCCCGGTTCAGGGCCGGGTTACTGTGCACGGCGTTGGCATGCGTGGTCTCAAGCCACCGCAAGACCCTCTTTACCTGGGGAATGCCGGCACCGCCATGCGTCTGATGGCCGGGTTGATGGCGGCCCAGCCATTTACCGTCACCCTGACAGGGGATCAATCATTATCGGGGCGACCGATGAGCCGTGTGGTTGAGCCATTGAGGGCGATGGGTGCCAGCATCGATACCGCCCCGGACGGACGGCCGCCCCTGGTCATTCATGGTGCTGCCCGATTGCGGGGTATTAATTACTCGCTGCCCATGGCTTCCGCGCAGGTACAGTCCTGTCTGCTGCTGGCCGGACTGTACGCTGAGGGCGAAACCATTACCACGGTACCCGGCGTCGTACGTGATCACACCAGTCGTATGCTGCAGGGTTTTGGTTATCCAGTCACTGTCAGCGGTGAGCACAACAGCACTGTTGCTGTGCAAGGTGGTGGCAAGCTGACGGCAACCCATATTGCCGTGCCCGGCGATGTCTCCTCGGCGGCTTTTTTCATGGTGGCCGCCTCCATTGCGCCGGGATCACAGATCCGTCTTAACCATGTGGGTATGAACCCAACCCGCTGTGGCGTGGTTGAGATACTGAAAATGATGGGCGCAGATATTAGCGTGGAGAACGAATCACTGGCCGGTGGCGAGCCGGTGGCAGACCTGGTGGTCCGTTCGGCACGGTTGCGGGGTGTTATCATCCCACCCCACCTGGTACCGGTAGCCATTGATGAGTTTCCGGCGCTCTTTATCGCCGCCGCCTGTGCCGAAGGACAAACGGTACTGACCGGTGCCAGCGAGTTGCGAATAAAAGAGAGTGATCGCATTCAGGCAATGGCTGATGGCTTGCAGGCACTGTCTGTTGATGCTCAGCCACTGGCAGATGGTATGATAATCAACGGTTCCACCCTGTCAGGCTCTGCTGATACAGTGCCGGTATTTGCCGGTGGACAGATTAACAGCCATGGTGATCATCGCATTGCCATGGCGTTTGCTGTGGCGGCGCTGCGGGCAAAGAGCGATATTCGCATCCTTGATTGCGCCAATGTGGCAACGTCGTTCCCCGATTTTGTTGGCCTCGCCAGTCGGGCGGGTATGCGTATTGAAGGAAAGTGTCAGTGAGTGAATCTGTAACAGCGGTGCATGTAGTCACCATTGATGGTCCGAGCGGCTCAGGAAAAGGCACCATTGCTGCTTTGCTGGCCAGAGAGCTTGGTTGGGCGTTTTTAGACAGCGGTGCGCTCTATCGCCTGACCGCATTGGCGGCGCTGAATCAGGGCGTGGATTTTGCCGATACTGCCGCCCTGGCCGTGGTCGCCACGACTCTGGATGTTCAGTTTCTTCCGGCAGAAGACGGGCTGGTTATCCTGTTGGCCGGTGAGCGGGTCGGTGACAGCCTGCGCACCGAAGAGGTGGGGGCCATGGCTTCACGAGTTGCAGCGTTGCCCGCAGTGCGGGCGGCATTACTGCAACGCCAGCGTGATTTTGCCCGTCATCCCGGGCTGGTGGCTGACGGCCGGGATATGGGTACGGTGGTTTTTCCTGATGCCACGGTGAAGGTTTTCCTGACCGCCAGTGCCGAAGAGCGGGCAAAAAGACGCTTCGAGCAGTTGCACAGCAAGGGGATTAATGCTAGTTTTGATCGCCTTTTGGCAGATATTCAGGCCAGAGACGAACGCGACAGCCAGCGGACTGTGGCGCCGCTCAGACCGGCCGATGATGCCATCATTCTGGACAGTACGCAGATGACCATTCAGGAAGTGTTCGCTGCGGTTATGGTGCAGATGCGTTTGAAAGGACTGGCCTGATCTTGTTTGCCTTCGGGTCAGAAACGACTTGTGTCGTTTTTATATAAACTGGAGGTCCGGTTCTGGCGTAACGCCAGCATTGCAGAACCGGAGCTGATACTAGCAGACCACACTGGCTGGCAGTGTGGATGACACAAAGCAAGTGTGCCTTCTGATGGCCCGATCGGTCATTGATGTGAACGCCTCACGACGGGTGGACGAACGCCCGGGTGCGTAAACTTTGCAGTGGTGCACACTGTTATGGGATGAATCATGAGCGAAAGCTTTGCAGAACTGTTTGAAGAGAGCCTGAAAGACGTCGAAATGAAGCCAGGTGCCATTGTCACCGGTACTGTGGTTGATATCGACAATGACTGGGTAACCGTCCACGCTGGCCTGAAGTCTGAAGGTGTCATTCCACGGTCTCAGTTCCTGGATGAGAATGGTGATCTGACCATCGGCGTTGGTGATGAAGTTCAGGTAGCCCTGGACGCGGTTGAAGACGGTTTCGGTGAGACCCGTCTGTCCCGTGAAAAAGCCAAGCGTATGGAAGCCTGGAAGGAACTGGAAAAAGCCTTCGAAGCGGAAGACATCGTTAAAGGCATCATCAGCGGTAAGGTTAAAGGCGGCTTCACCGTTGACGTTTCTACGATCCGTGCGTTCCTGCCCGGTTCTCTGGTTGACGTCCGTCCGGTTCGCGATACTGCGCACCTGGAAGGCAAAGAGCTTGAGTTCAAGGTTATCAAGCTGGATCAGAAGCGCAATAACGTGGTGGTATCCCGTCGCAGCGTTCTGGAAGCTGAAAACAGTGCTGAGCGTGAGCAGTTGCTCGGCTCCCTGCAAGAAGGTCTGGAAGTTAAGGGTGTGGTCAAGAACCTCACCGACTACGGCGCCTTCGTTGACCTCGGCGGCGTTGACGGCCTGCTGCACATCACCGATATGGCCTGGAAGCGCATCAAGCATCCTGGCGAGATCGTTAACGTTGGTGACGAAATCACCGTTAAGGTCCTCAAGTTTGACCGTGACCGCAACCGTGTCTCCCTCGGCCTCAAGCAGCTGGGCGAAGATCCATGGGTGGCGATCACCAAGCGTTTCCCTGAAGGCGCCCGTGCTTCTGGTCGCGTAACCAACCTGACCGACTACGGCTGCTTTGTTGAGCTGGAAGAAGGTGTTGAAGGTCTGGTGCACGTCTCTGAAATGGACTGGACCAACAAGAACATTCACCCATCCAAGGTTGTCAATCTGGGTGATGAAGTGGAAGTTCAGGTTCTCGACATTGACGAAGAGCGTCGTCGTATCTCTCTGGGCATCAAGCAGTGCAAGCAGAACCCATGGGAAGAGTTCTCTGGCTCTTTCAACAAGGGCGACAAGCTCAAGGGTAAGATCAAGTCCATCACTGACTTCGGTATCTTTATCGGTCTGGATGGCGGCATTGATGGCCTCGTGCACTTGTCTGACATCTCCTGGAACGAAGCCGGTGAAGAAGCTGTTCGTCAGTACCGCAAGGGTGACGAAGTGGAAGCGGTTATCCTGGCCATCGACGCTGAGCGCGAGCGTATCTCACTGGGCATCAAACAGCTGTCTGAAGATCCGTTCAATGCCTATGCCAGCCTGAACGAAAAAGGTTCCGTGGTTAAGGGTATCGTTAAGGAAGTGACCGCTAAAGCTGCCGTTGTCGAGCTGGCTGAAGACGTTCTGGCGACTCTGAAAGCCTCTGAAATCAGTGTTGATCGCGTTGAAGACGCCACCAACGTTCTGAAAGAGGGCGAAGAAGTCGAAGCACGTATCATCAGTGTTGATCGCAAGAACCGCAACATCAGCCTGTCTATCAAAGCGAAGGACCAGGCCGATGAGAAAGCAGCCATGAAAGAGTTGCGCACCAAGCAGGACGAAGAGCCTTCTGGTCCGACCACTATTGGTGATCTGATCAAGGCGCAGATGGAAAGCAAATAATCCATTCGGCTGCTGATTGCTTTTGGGGCTTCTGTTCCTGAAATCGGGTTAGGTTTTAGGGCAGTTGTCGCTTAATGTGAAAAAGACCGCGAGAGCTTACGCCTCGCGGTTTTTTTTATCAGCTTTTTTCACGGCTAATCAAAGGGTTGCTTGATTTCTCAGTGTGGGTTGGCTAGTGTAGTTGTTGTCTGGTTTTTTGTGGCTTTTTAATTATAAGCAGCGTTTGTCAGCGGCTGTATGGCCCTTTTTGTGGCAAGTGGCAGGGAAAGGAAAAACGACGATGACCCGGTCTGAACTGATTGAGCGTATTGCCCGGTTGCAACCTCAGCTTTCCATCAAGGATATTGAGCTGGCGGTGAAAGCCATCATTGAACACATGTCGTATTCACTGGCTAACGGTGAGCGAGTTGAGATCAGGGGGTTTGGCAGCTTCTCCCTTCATTATCGTGCGCCCCGGGTCGGACGAAATCCTAAAACCGGCGAGGCTGTAAGTCTTGATGGTAAGTTTGTGCCCCACTTCAAGCCCGGTAAAGAGCTTCGGGACAGAGTTAATCAGGGCTTGCATAAATAAACGGACTGATCGTGAAATAAGTTATGGCAGATTACGAGCTATCCTCTGTCGGACGCTTTTTTGCGTCGACCCTCGTGTGGCTGAAACGCCTGATTATTCTGGCTCTTTTTGTGGTTCTGTTAGTGATTTTTGTCAACTTTGCCCTGTCAAACACCGGGCAAATTACTCTTGACCTGGCCGGCTGGACCACGCCCCCCCTGAAAAGCTCAACCCTGGTGTTGGTACCATTTATCCTCGGAGGCGTGATTGGCTTGTTGGTTTCGCTGGCGCTGGTGATTCGTCTGCATATGGCCAATAACAGCCTGAAGAGGAAGCTTGCCAGACGCGATGCGGAAATACAGAAGCTGCGCTCCAGTACCCTGAAAGGGTTAGCGGATGCCTGATATTGCATTGCTTGCCTTGGTGTTGGTGGCAATGATCATTGGATATTTTTTTGGCTGGCGTGATCAGAGAAAAAGACAGGCCAAGCGAGCCGGTCAGCCTTCCAAAGAGTACTTTGTGGGTCTTAACTACCTGCTTAATGAGCAGACAGATCAAGCCATTGATGTATTTATAAAGGCCCTGGATACGGATAACGACACGGTTGACACCTGTCTGGCCCTGGGCAGCGTGTTTGGCAAACGTGGTGAAGTAGAAAAGTCCATTCGTGTCCACCAGGATCTGCTGGCGCGCCCAAGCCTGACCAGCAGCCAGTGTTTCCAGGTGCAACTGGCGTTGGCGCAGAACTACTCTGCTGCCGGTCTGCTTGATCGTGCTGAAGCGATTCTGACCGACCTTGTCCGACAAAAGCATCCTCTCCTCGACCGGGCTTTACAGCAACTACTGAAGATCTATGAGCGTGAGCGCGAGTGGCACAAAGCCATTGACGTGGCCCAGAGGTTGAAAAAAAACGGGGCAGGGCATTATGGTGCCACCCTGGCACATTTCTACTGTGAACAGGGTGAAACGGCTATTCAACACAACGACAAGGTGCTTGCCCGTCGCCTGATCTCTCACGCTTTTGCCCAGGACAAACAGAGTGTCAGGGCCAGTTTACTGCTTGGGCAAATGGAGTTTGATGCCGGGAATTACAAACTGGCTATCAAAGCGTTGCAGCGCATCTCTACTCAAGACATCAGTTTTGTACCTGTCTCGCTGCCACTGCTGGAAAAGGCCTTTGAGGCCTCTGGCAGCCTGCGTGGTTTTGTCGCCTACCTTGAACGTTGTCTTGGCGAGCGCCCCGGCACAGCGGTTATTGTCACCTTAAGTCGCCTGCTGTGCCAACAGGCTGGTGAACCTGAGGCCGTCAGTTTTCTCAGCACGCAATTAGAGCGTCACCCCACGTTGCGCGGTCTGCATGAACTGATCGGCCTGCGTCGCCAGTCTCAGGTTGCTGATGATGAGTTGCTGTTAATTCACCACCTGACCGGACGTTTGCTGGAACTTAAGCCCGTCTTTTCCTGCGCAGGCTGCGGTTTTTCCGGTAAGGAAATGCATTGGCAGTGCCCGCGCTGCCACTGCTGGGGTTCCATTAAGCCGATTCAGGGTTTCGAGGGAGAGTAATATTGCCGGTCTGTTTTGCCGTACCATGCTTTACTGGCTCAGGGTCCTGAGTTCGTTGAACTGTCGCCTCTAAAAAGAGTCCGAGTGAACAATACGGATTTTTTGTGAGGAGTTTTTATGCAAATTGATCCAGCGTTTCAAGGTTCCAT
>JAQFVO010000325.1 GCA_027942505.1 Endozoicomonas sp.
GGCAGGATCGCGGCCGATTTTGCCCAGGGTTTCGGCATCAGCTACCTCAATCCATTGTACGGTTTTATTGTCAGATACCGGTATCGCACCGGCAGCGGTCAGGCTGGACAGGGCACCCAACCCGATAGCTGTTCCGGACAACCGGGCCGACTGATGGCATGTTCTGTGCCGCTGTTTTTTCCGAGCCGGAGACTGGTTCTCGTCGTCCCTGCTGGCGACGTTATCTGCTGCCAGTGCCGCAAGATTGCTGCCAAACCAAAGGGCAACTGCAGAGAAGTTCGCCGCCCCCCCGATACAGGAAACAACAGTCGCAGGCAGACCGATGCAAACACAGATCATCCTGGCCGCCAGCTCGGTACGCCGCAATACGGAGTCGCAGTCTATTTCCGGTGGATCGGCGCAGAGTGCCGGAAGCTCCACCTGTACGGAACCCGACGCATAATCAGGATGGAGCGCTTTGAAAAAAGAGACAACGCAATGGACTATGCTGATTCCGGGACCATGATCTGATGACTTACCCGGAGCGCCCAACCAATTGGCGGCCACAGGTGCCATCGATTGCTGAATCATAACCAGATCCTAAAATATATTCGGCATTTATTTTGCCCTCCCCACTGCTGACTTTTTCAAATCACTGCAAACAACTGGCGTCTTTTCATTTACTAAACGCACGCTGCCACATTGCTGAACGTACCCCCCACTGGCACCTTAGGGCAGTGCAAGGACACCTTGGGGCAGTGGGAGGATATTGGATAAAACACGTTGCGTCAGCCTAGACAGCTTTGGTTCTTAAGGCAGGAATATATAGAAGTATCAAACTATTTCTTATTTCAATTTATTGATTGAGCAGTACGACAACCAGCGCCAAAGATGCACTAATCCAGGACACATAAGACAGGGAGTACGACTCCGTCCAGAGCAAACGGAGTCAAGCCGTCAAAGACCTTCAGAATCGATCAAACTAACATTTCCTCCTCCGTTCCATTTTTGTTGGTGGTAATGACGATAGAGGGCAAAACCAGCCAGGCCAAGCACTACAACTCCCACCGCGATACCTCCTGCCAACGCCGCCGTACTCATGGCAGCTACCGGGGCAGCCAGCGTTGGCAACGCCGGACAGACAAAATCGTAACCTTGTTCAGCATCAAGCGAGACTACGGGACGGCAATCGCTCGTCAGCACTCGGCGGTCTGCGAGTTTGCAGGCATCTTCCGGAACAGGCAGACAGAATTTTTCCGTGGCATTGTTGCAACAGGGAGGTGACTCGTACTTATCTCCCACTGAAGCGTCACAAAAGAAGGGGGAAACGCCCCCATTGACGTACTCGCTCGGCCACCTACCTAAAGCATCCGCCCTGCCGTAGATCACTGTGAGGTTACGAAGATCCCCACCAGACGATAAACCGTTAAACCCAAAACCTGTATAACTAGATGGCCCATAGGTTCTGACACGACATTGACAGGCAACAATGCCAACTGCTCGACCTGCCAGCCAGCTTACCCCTAAAGCGGCCTCAGAACTCTCGCCCGTGGCGACAACCTGGCTATCAAAACACACCACTCCTTCAATATTACCCGAAGAAAACCCGGCACCCACAGCAGCATGTGCGCCCCATTGTGAGATCCTGACCACCGCACGTTGCCCAGTGGTATTAACAAGTTTGCCCGAGCCCCCGACCGATCCTGCGCCGACAGCTGCAAAAGCCCATTCGCCAGAGCCTTCAATCCTACCCTCAGCCATCGTCGTATTGATTACGGCACCGAAAACCCTGCCCCCGCCACCACCAACATCGGCCACCAAACCATTAGTGCTGAGGTTAGAACGGACAAGCAGGGTGTTGGCAACTGTTGCATTCGGCTCGACCACCCCGGCACCACCGCCAACATGGGCATGCATCCCGTGGGTGATAACGTTGCTATGAATCATCATGGTGTTATTTATCAATCCGTGAACCACCCCGGCACCGCCGCCGGCATCAGAGCCTACATGGAGCGTCTCCACTCTGGCATTATCCAGCCTGGTATTGTCAATGGTTCCATGGGCAACCCCCGCTACGGCACCAGCAGCCGAGAAGTTTTGTGACGTTTTTGTCGTGCAATTAAACGTCCGGAAACCCTTGATGAGCGTCTTGTTATTGGCAACCCCGGCCCCGATGCCGGCTGGCGCCTTGGAACCGTGACTACCAACAGTGCTGTGTTCGACCTCAATATTGCTCAAGGTGGCACTGCCGGACAGCTCACAGGCAACCACACCAACTTTCTCGCTGGAGGAAATGTTGGCCCGGGCAAAACGAACATTGTCAATCCGGCCATTGCCATCAAGCTTCTGGACAAAGCAGTGCCTGAGTTGATCAATGGATTGACAACGTCCGTCGTATTTACCAACAAATGGATGGGATGTGTTGCCAATCGGGCCAGACAAGTTGCTGGCATCGACATCGGCAAGCTGGCGATATCGACCGTCGAGCGGATAGGCAGGATCGCGACCAATTTTGTCCAGCACGCTGCTGTCATCCACCACGATCCATTGCTCATGGCCCGAGGTTGGCACAGCACTAACCATCCCCAGGCAGGAAGCGGCTCCCAGCCCGATAGCTGTTTTGGCAACCGGGCCGGCTGATGGCATGCCCTGTGTCGCTGTTTTTTCCGAGTTTGGGAAGGATTCTGGTCATCCCTGTTGGCGACGCTATCTGCTCCCAGTGCCATGAGACTGCTGCCCAACCAGCGGACAACCGCCGATAAGTTCGCCGCCCCTCCGATACAGGAAACAACAGTCGCAGGCAGACCGACGCAAGCACAGGCCACCCTGGCGACCAGCTCAGTACGCTGCAATGTGGAGTGACAGCCTTTTTCCGGTGGATCGGCGCAGAGTGTCGGAAGCTCCATCTGTATGGAACCCGATGCATAATCAGGATGGAGTGCTTTGAAAAAAGAGATAACGCCAGCGGCTACGCTGATCCCGGGACCATGATCTGAAGACTTACTTGGGGTGGGCAGCCAATTGGTGGCCACAGGCGCCGTCGATTGCTGAATCATTACCAAATCCTCAAATGTAATTAAAAATGTTGTGTAGGGTATCAATATTTGGCAGATTAGACAGCTTTAGCTCTTAAGATAGGAATATAAAGAAGTATCAAACTATTTCTTATTTCATTATGAAAGCGAGCGCGCCCTTTACACCCGCTATTTGCACAAACGCACTGATCCCCGGCACTTGCGGCAGGAATTACCAGAACAAGCGAAGCCAAAAACAAACGGTTGGGCTTTTTCGGAATGCATCCTGAAATGTGGAAACTATTTCAGGACAGTTCCTAAGCTTCCCCTAGTTATCATTCTTTGGGGGAAACAATGACAAATACGACGGAGGAAGGTAGTCCTCAGCGTCGGCTCTTCGGGTGCTTGCGGCGCCTTGCATATTCGAAGTGAATTGCCGGGGACCGTGATGGATTTTATTAACAGCATCCCGCTCGTTAATAAGTTTCATTAACTCGATAAAGTGCCTGGTCGACCTTCCTTTTGGATTAGAGGCCTCATAACTTATCTTTTCTCTGATGGTCGCACCAGGCATTTTGGAGCGAACTGCAGTTTTGGCCACGATTCTGTCGACATCAGCACCAAACTTAATCAAAAGTTTAGCGGCATCAAAAA
>JAQFVO010000366.1 GCA_027942505.1 Endozoicomonas sp.
CCGCGCACTGGTGCATGAAGTGTTGCGCCAAGCCGGCTTTGGTGGTCAGAACATTAACCTGATTGTGACCCTCCCCGTTGACCTGTTCTACAACCGGGAAAGACGCGAAAACAAAAAAAAACACATGATGCAGCCCGTTACCAACATCAACGCACTGCCGCTGGCGTCTTTCAATTCAGTCATGGTCGCCCCGGAATCCGTACCAGCATTGGACGGCATCCGGCTTGACGACAACGGTCAGGATTTACCCGACTGGGCAGACTTTCGCCGTATATTGATAGTGGACATTGGCGGCACAACCACTGACATCACCATCGTCAACCACGAGAACCAGGTAGAGCATAGAAAATCAGAAAGAATCGGCGTTTTTAATATCGCCACTACTTTGCGTGAACGGCTGCAAAATGACCCTGTTATCGACGCCAGAAGCCCGAACGACGACACCATCGACATAACTCTGCGCACCGGCCTGTTCCGAAACAAGACCTGTGTCGTCGACCACATACACGCCGCCAGTCGTGAAATTGCCGGACGATTGTTGTCCGCCATGAACTCACTGTTGCCGGACCCAGACGATGTTGATTACATTGTCTACGTTGGCGGAGGTGCTCCCCTGCTCAGCAATATACTCAGTGAGCAATTTGGTGGCACTACACTGCATCACGACAATCCTGAATTTGCTGTCGCTATCGGTTTAATGAAAAATCACATTGCCGTCACCACGGAGGAAACTGCATGAAATACAGTAAAATGCTGTCACTGGATACTGAGCCGGATCACGCCAGTGAACGCATGGTTACTCTGCTTAACTCCAATTTGCCCCACGGCCGGCCATCGCGCCTGATCCGCGACTGGACCACCATTGGCTATTTGCTTGATGAAATGAACCTGGGCCTGAAAGAGTTTTTGCTGTCCACCGACAAGCCGGGCATTAATTCTCAAGACCGGCTAAACCGACTGCTGCAATTTATTAGCTTGTGCCTGCGTGAAAAACCAGCTGTACCCACCAGTCAGCCACACATTGCCACCAGTCAGCCAACCGCTACGTCTCCAACAGATGTATTTGCCGCAACACCATATTTTGTCCCGTTTTGGTTGGCAATGTGGATCAGAATGTCTTCTTGGTTTTTATTGAATCCATATGTTAGAATGACGACGGAGTTGTTAAGCTCCACATTCCTGTCTCTTATTGTGACAAATGAATCTTTGATTTCGGTTTCGTCCGTTGGAGCTCCATCTGTGAGAAATATGATGACCCTTTTCCTTTTTTTTCCCGAGCCTCTGGCTACTGATCCTTGCAGTAGGTCGAACGCTTTCTCAAAGGCTGGTTTAAACTTCGCATACCCTGGAAAGCAACAAAAGTACGATTGAAGACTGATTATGTAAAACGTCCGTGAGAGAGTGAGTCAAAGAAGTGATGCGAGGG
>JAQFVO010000374.1 GCA_027942505.1 Endozoicomonas sp.
CAGCAGACATCTTGCCAGCTCTTTTACATCTTGCCTGAAACTTATTTTTAGATATATTCCCGCCTGAATCAGGTTTAAAGAAGTTCCAACATGTAAAGATCTATAAGGAATGCCTGGTAATAACAGCTTTTCTAAAGATTCGCTCAGCTGCTGATGAAAACAATCTTCCAGTACTTCTTTTATCTGCGTAGGATAGTCAGGTATTACTAACCCAAAATTCCATTTATGATCCATTTCAATGTGTGTCACAACATAGGTGAAATTTGATTCTTCTATTGCCAAGTCAAATAAGTACTGAATGCTTTCAGCTGCATCGCTTTGTGCTAAATCATTCAGTTTAATCTTCAATGATTTGGCATGTTCAAGATATAAATCAACATAATTAGAAGTTTCAGAAAATTTAAAATTACCAAATGACTGAAGCGCATAGTCTACATGAGCAAGGATAAGATCTTTCATCCAGACACGGATGTCTAAACTAGAAATCGATTGTGCAAAGTCAGCGAATTCAGAAATGCAATGCAAGTTCAGATCTTTGGATAAAAATTTATGCGGCATCAAAGAATTATACAGTACTTCAAGCACTAAATTTTCCACATCAAGTTTATGATCTTTTAGCAGGCCGACCAGTAATTTGAATTTACTCAACGGCCATTGAATGCCAGCCAATGGCAAAGGTGAAGGTGAATAGTTTGACAAAAGACTTTGTATATTGCGTTGAGAGAGGGGCAGTTCGACATTCAGTCTCTTTGCGGCGGCAAGAATGCCGGTTGCCAGTTCGATTTGCCTGTCAATCAGGGCCATGACGAATGTGTCGTGCATTAGATCGGCAAGCAGCTTATGGTCATTTGGAGTAAAATGACTTATATCTTCTAGTGTCAGTGATTCAGGTTTTTCTAGCATTTGCTCAATCTCGGCCTCAGACGAGGCTCGAGAATTCTGTTTCGTATGGTCAACGTTCACAGCTAAATGACAACTGTCGGTTCTGTCTGCCGTGAGTGTGGAAGCCAGGTTTGTTGTTACATTCGGGGTAGCAGATTTCAGGTCTGAGCTGTCAGTCGATGACTTCTCCGGTGTTGTTGGTGTGGTTCCAGATTTATTTGAAACAGCGAAACTGCTGGTACTGAATTCATGCGTTTCAAAGTTGAATTTATATTCGGCACGACCATCGCGGTAAGCCCATGAAACCGCAAAATTTTGTTTGTCGGCAGTGTTTGCAGTAATTGTGGAGGCCTGCACTTGTAACGGGTTACGGGGTAGACATTTGCCAAAAGGGCTATTAGTCAATAGGAATTTCAGATATTTTCGTGAATATTTGTTTTTTGTTTCAAATTTTTTGACATGGTCTCCACAAGCATCAGAGTATTTTTTTTGGGGTGCTGCTTGTACTTCAGATTCATTAGCTGAGATATTGGTCAATGAATTTCCGCCTGCATTGCCTGAACCTGTTGATACTTTTATGTTCCGCTTCAGGGAGTCAGAAGCCGCTTTGGTTGGCGCAGTGGCTCTGCCAACCTGGATTTCTTCAGCATTTACGTTACACCTTTGGTTAGCATCAGCATTGGATACTATGCAATAAGGAGGCAGAGTTATTTTGGCTGGCCACTGGGGGCACTCTTTATCATTGTTTGAAGAATCACTTGGAAAACCAGTGCATCGTGATTTTACAGCAGCAGGTGAGAAAGGGGTCATGATATCTCCATGAAAAAGGATTGATCATTGTGAAGCCGTCAGCGGGTAAGACCTTGTGTACTAATAAAAGTTCAATAAGTGTCCAATAACCAAATCAAGTTATGCACTATGCTGAAAATCAGCCACTCCAGTAATTAATTTTTTCTGAAGAAAAGTGATTTTCAAAAGCTTCATGAAGGTTGCCCTGATAACCTTTGACCGCTAATAAATAATCCAACTGTTCTGTGATAAACTTTGACTCTAAATTTCCCGAAGGGGTCACAATTGCCATAACCCAGATTCAATCCCACCCTGTATCACAATTGCGCACGTTCCATGACCAGGGAGTTCCATTGGTGGAACCGCAACTACTGCACCTGCATTCTCGGCCTTGTTCACAGAAGCCTGAATATCCTCAACCAGAATGTAATGACGGACGATAGGTTTCTCCGTGTCACGTAAAGGTGCCCGAATACCTAACATTCCTCCGTTAGCCAGCCTTGCAATGCGCGCCCCACCAAGAGTCGAGTCGCTTGCACCAAACTTGACGTCATGCAGTAAAGAGTATGAGCTGCAAGCCGCATCGACTTCTGGCGTAACTATTTCGAGGTATTGAATTTTCATTCAGTTTTCTTTCCTTCTCTGTTTCAGTGATCTAAACATTCCTATCTTCGTCACAGAACGTCAAAATAAACAGTGTCGACGGAGACTGCGCCAAGTGGTCATGCATAGCTGCAAAGTGAATTTCAACTTTTGGCCAGCTGCGCAACGCGGGGTGAAGACTCAGTTTCTCCCTCGGAAAATTACAACAAAATTTAAACTCTGTACAAGAAGAACTCAATGTCGGTTTTCACACAACCTAAAAGCTCAGCACTGGTGGACTAACAGGGATGCAACTTTGGTAGAAACAGCTAACGCCAAATTCAGGGGGGCGAGTGTCCGATGGAATTTCTGGGTACGCCCGGCATGAGCATGAACTTATGGGGTGAAAGGGGTGCTCTCTCCGAATAATTGAAACAGATGTGCGCTCGAATATCGGCTATTTTAGAGACGATCCTTAACAATA
>JAQFVO010000386.1 GCA_027942505.1 Endozoicomonas sp.
AGTTCCTTTACGTTTTCACCCAGTCCAACCTGGGCACAGTACTGGCGTTAAGCGGTGCGGAACACTGCTGCTTCAGCCACTCGGTATTGAGGTTGGCAGCGATGCTGTCCATGACTGTCTCTACCCGGGCAATGTCATCCACTGGCAGAGTATCGTGGCGACGATCGAGCATGGTGGCCGTTTTGTACGAGTCTTCGTCGGTCAACAGCACCGGCAGTCCAGTACCGATGGCCTTACGACACAGCTCCAGAACTGGCGCTGACGGGGTAATGCCACTGGTTAGTAGCAGGCCTGCCTACGGTACACCATTCAGAGCGGCCATGCAGGTGGCCAGGATAATGTCATCACGATCGCCCGGGGTAATCACCAGGTTACCCGGCTTAAGGTGATGAATCATATTGGACGGTGTTCTGGCACTCAGGGTGTATGACGTCACCCGGCGGGTATCAATCTCTCCGGCGCTCAGCACCTGGGCTTTGAGGTGCTCAGCGATATCCATGGTTCTGGGTGACGCCAGATTAGTATCGAACGGAATGTAACCGATCGGCTGGAACTCTTTGCGCGCAAACTCCGGCAGTCGGTGGAAATGCCCGTCGGTTTTCAGGCTGTCTACCACTTCCGGTGTCAGTTTGTTCACGGCATAGCCGACAACGTTCGGGTTTTTAATGCCACCAAAACTGTCGGCAGCAATTTCCAGCTTGTCAGCCAGGTCAGCCAGTGAGTCCTCACCCTGTTCCGCCACCAGAATGATATCGGCATTGAGTGTCTTGGCAATATTACTGTTCAGACGGTTGGCGTATGGCATGCTGCGGGTCGGTACCAGGCCCTCCATAACCATCACGTCGCAATCGACACTGGCCTGGTCAAACAGGGCAACGATCTCTTCCATCAGGACGTCACCCTTGTTATCACCGAGCAGGTCTTCAACGCGGTGCGAAGAGATCGGCGTCGGTGGCTCGTGGTCCATAATGCACTGAATCAGCCTGGTGGAGCGTTCAGGTCCGGTTTCGCCCACATGCAGCTGGGCGATGGGTTTGAAAAACTTGACCCGCAACCCCAGACTGTCCAGTGCCCGGACAAGACCCAGTGTGACGGAAGTGAGGCCAACGCCGTAGCGGGTTGGCGCCAGAAAAAAAGTACGCATATCCGAAAAGTCCCACTCAAAAACAGCAACAGGAGGGGAGACCTCCTGCTGATTGGCAAACTGGCAAGTTAAACCAGGACATTTAGCCTTTGACCAGAGCCTCAGTATCGCGGGCAATCATCAACTCTTCGTTGGTGGCCACGACCATAGCCACGGTTGATCCTGGCTTGGTAATCACACCGCTCTTGCCACGGAAGGTTTCCAGGTTGGCAGTGTCGTCAATGTCAAAGCCAAAGATAGCCAGACGGTTCAGTACATTCTTGCGGATGGTGCTGGAGTTTTCGCCAATACCACCGGTGAAGACCAGGGCATCAATACGACCAAGCTCAGCGGCAAATCCAGCCAGCTTCTTGGCCAGTACATGACAGAAGATATCCAGTGTCAGCCGGGCACGCTCATGGCCCTTGTTGGCGGCGTCTTCAAGCACACGGCAATCGTTGTCTAATCCGGAAAGACCCAGCATGCCAGACTTTTTGTTCAGCAGTTCGGTGATTTCATCCAGAGAGTAGCCAAGCTCCTTGTTCAGGAAGCTGAAGACGTTGGCGTCGATATCACCGCAGCGGGTACCCATCACCAGACCTTCCAGAGGTGTCAGACCCATGGAGGTATCAACAGACTGACCATTTTTAATGGCACAGGCGCTCGCGCCATTGCCCAGGTGAGCGACCAGGATGGCACTGTTGTTGTAGTCCAGACCCAGCATATCAGCCGCTATTTTGCTGACGTAACGGTAGCTGGTGCCGTGCATGCCGTAACGGCGCAGGCCATGTTCCTGATAGAGGCTGTATGGGACAGCGTACAGGTAACTTTCGGCGGGCATGGTCTGATGGTAGGCCGTATCAAAGACGACAGACTGTGGCAGACCCGGGAAGTACTTAATGCAGGCACGAATACCCAGCAGGTGGGCTGGGTTATGCAGGGGGGCCAGATGCGAGCAGTCTTCAATACCCTGAATCACGTCGTCAGTAATCAGGGTAGATTTGGTGAACTTCTCACCACCGTGCACAACGCGATGACCAATCGCCTCAATGTGTTCCATCAGGTGGTGTTCACGCAAAATACCGACCAGCGACTCAATAGAGCCTTCATGACCGGCAGCACCGAGGTTCTGAGTCTGCTTCTCACCATTGATTTTCCAGGAGATAAAAGCTTCATTACCTACCAGGCGCTCGGCAATGCCACTGATGCTTTCCTCTTCAGTCTGCGGGTTGATAACGGCGAACTTCAGAGAAGAACTGCCACAGTTAATAACCAGAACGCTGTCTTTGCTCATAGAAACTCTTTCCAATGAAACGATGTGCCAGAAAAAATGGCCGTGCTGTTTGCGAAAATTCCTGCCTGAGAGGGTGTCGCAAAAAGCATAAAAGTCTTGAACCACGAAGGACACAAAGTAAAAGAAAAGCTCTTCTTCGTATCCTTCGTGGTTCCCTTCTTTTCAGAGCCTTTTGCGACACCCTCCTGAACGGGCTTTTGCCAATACCAGCGCAGCGGCAAGCCGATCAGTTGTGGTGATCATGGCTTGTGCATGATATAGAAAATCAGAATAAATTCATTATACAAGTTCGCTTATCGCTATGGACTGCGTAATGATGCGTATTGTGAGGCTCATACATAGTCAAAAAAAGGTTAGCATCAGTTTAGCGGTAAACGACTGACATCGTTTGTAATGATTAAGAGCGGTACTGCCATGGCTTGAGTACAGCGGGGTTGGCGGGTTTCTCCCCTGTTTTCAGTCCCAAACTTCACCTGGACTGGGCCTCCCGGTGCCACCATCAGGGCGCAGCGGCAAACAGGGGAATTCAGAAACTCTCGTAAGTCTTCAGAAAGCGATTACATGCCAACAGATGAAGGCATATATTCTGACCAGTCGATCATATCCAACAGCTCAAGTCCAAGCTGCAGCATTTCTTCGTGGTTGAGCGCGCCATAGGTGCCTGCGGCAATAATGGCCAGCAATGGCAGCCAAAGACCCAACAACTGGGCAATCACTCCGGCAGCTCTCGGTTGTGGGCCGAACCGGTTGCTATCGGCACTGCCCGGGGCGAACAGAAGCCATAGCAGCAGCAAGCAATTGACACCTGGCACAAATAGCAGCAGGCTGATCCACCCTTTGCTATTGATGTCGTGCAGCCGACGAATGCTGGCAATCAGCATAAGCGCGCCTGCCAGAGAGAGAAGCCCTGTCACAAGGTGCCACAACTCAAGCCCGGGCACATGCTGACTCAACTGAGGCATTATCGATTCCGGCAAGTACCAGCCGGCAAGGGCCAGCAGTGCGACAGCCCATAGTTGCGCGACAAAACGAACCCGGCCCAACCTGGACAGCAACCTGCACGCCGAAGCCTGAGGCGGCTGTGACTGGATGTTATCCTCAGCAGGGGATTCATTATCAACAGGCAGAACCCGGCAGACAGCGCCGGCGTTCTCCATAGCCTGTTTGTAAGGTCGAATCTGATCAGTCGTTAAGTTTTTTCGCAAAACAACCAGTTGGCCAGAAAAAAGCTGGTCCATTGTCGTGTTATCAGCACCCAGAAGCGTCTGCAGATTGTTCCAGACATCGTCGCGTTCGAAACCGGGTACAATGTCACCGGCGTAAATCAGTTTATAGTGCGTTTGACCCATGACGTTCCATCCCGAAAAGTGCCATGCCAAAGATTATCGGCCGGCACCGCAAGGATTGAGGTCAAAAAGGCTTTACGACCACGAGAATGACAATGCCTACCAGGAAAACCACCGGAATCTCGTTGAATACCCGGAAAAACTGGTGGCTGTGTGTGCTGGTACCCGCAGCGAGCTGTTTCATATAGCGTATGCAGACATGATGATAACCGACGGTCAATACCACCAGTGCCAGCTTGGCATGCATCCAGCCAAGGCTTAGATAACCTGGCAGATAGTGCAACAGCCAGACTCCAAGCACCAACGTGGCAATCATGGCCGGAGTGGCAATGCCACGCATCAGTTTTCGCTCCATAACGACAAAGCGGTCACGGCTGACCTGATCTTCACTCATGGCGTGGTAGACGAACAGCCTGGGCAGGTAGAAAAGGGCAGAAAACCAGCAGACCATGGCAATGATGTGAAAGGCGGTTATCCAGAGCATGACAGTTCCTGATAGTTATTAAGTAGCTGGCCATATGGAATCACATATTTCTGGCTACTTGGGCAGGTGCTATGCGAGGC
>JAQFVO010000407.1 GCA_027942505.1 Endozoicomonas sp.
ACCAGTGCCGGATCAATTTGATAAAGAAAAGGGGCAGCCACCACCGCCATACCAAAGCCAATGGTGCCCTGGACAACCGACCCCAGCCCGACCAAAAACATGGCTGCAAGCAATTGCAGCAGGGATAATTCCATTAAGTGCCTTCCAATGAACGACATCTATCGCAGGCCTTCGACATCGCAGCCGGCGCTGTTATAAAGTTGTTTCGAGTAAAATCTGCTGCTGATTATATACAGATGGCAAAAAAACAGAACATATGTACTATTATTTCCGGACTTTTTGCCAACCGGACAACAAAAAAAGTAAAAGTGAGAAAACAAAAATAAAAGGCAGCTCATGCATCCCACGCCACCATTTTCAAGGAGTCGATGGTCTGCCACGGCAAGAGTGGATTCCCTTTTTTCGGGGCCTTTGGCGACACCCTCCTTGCAGGAATGACGAAGTAGAAGGATATCAGGCTTTAGGCTATATCTATCTTTTGCTCCTTAAACTGTTTGAGGATTAACAGGTTCCGCCCTAATGTCGGGTGCGGCTGCCTGGCTAAGAAAGGACTTAGGATGATCTCTTTGCGATCCTTCTGTACCAGTGATGTTATCGACTAAGAAAGGAAAGGGATTGTGGATGCATTAGGTGCAGTGTCACCATCGGGGGTTCAGGTCGAAGGGCCGTTAACAAGTCCGACGTCTGATGCTCAGAAACCGCTGTCTTCCCCTGATGTTGCAGTTAAAGCTGTGGCTGTTCACATGCGTAAGGTAGATCGGCTTGAAGGGTGTACGTCACCGCTCTCAGCCCGGGAGTTTGCCACCTTGCTCGGTCAGTTGGTGACCGTGCTGGCTGAGACGACATTCACAGGTTCCATTAAGGGCTACCTTGAACGTCCTGAAGGTGTACAAAAGCTCTTGATAATTCTACCTGAGTCGTTTACCCGTCGGTTGCAGAATGGCATGGATGAACTGCTGTCCCTGATGTCTCACAGATATCTTGCCAGGTTTTTGCGTGACGCCATTTCAGCAGTTAAACAGGATGCTGATACTGAATATACGAAAAGGATGCTGGCACAATACATGACCCTGATGGAGCAGGTTTTTATCCAGCGGATCTTTATTCCCAATGAGCAAACCCGGGGTATGCCTGACCAGGATTATCAGCGTGTCAAGATGTTTGAGGCCCTGCTGGATTTGCGGCTGTCGGTATGGGAGCGGGATCATTCCGGTATTGATGGGCTGTCTGTGCTCGGGGGCAGACCGTGGGAGTCATCCGAAGTACTTTCATTATTGGCTCTGTACCACGGCCATACCTACCAGCGTGCCGTCAAAGATGGCGGACCACCTGATAACCAGAGTCGCTTCCGTCGACCCGGGCGCATTCTGGACGCGTTTTGTCCACCATGGAGAAAGTATTGTTACCAGAGCGAGTCCGTCAAGGTGCATATGTCACGGACCAGCTGGTTGCCTGAGAAGAAAGCGGCAGAGGTTGACAAGCTCGACGCCCTGGATAGTGGATTCTATAGTCTGTCGGACAGTCAGTACCTGCATGTCGGGGATACCATCGACGCAACAAGATTCTCAGTCTTTTTAACAACCGCGTTGCGGTTTGATTTTCAGGACTCATCCAGCCTTTATGAATTTATTCATCAAAACCACTGTCTTTACGTGGACGTGCAGCGGCTCAGATATTCACCGATTTACTTCACCAACACTACCACGGTTGGCCCATTACCTGATCATGTGATTGAGGCTCTAAAGATCCTGAATATCGAGGAAGAGTCTTTGTCGTCTTTGAGCAGAGAGCAGCTCAGAGGGCGATTCCGCCAGTTGGCCCGCGAGCACCATCCAGATAAGACGCACAGCACATGTACCATGGCGTTCTTGCGTGTGTCACAGGCACAAGATACGGTGGCGCAGTGGTTGCAAGGGCTGTGGGTTGACAGAGATACGCAGGACAGTAAATAATAGCGGCCACTGCGCTGATTTGACCTTAGCTTGCGAGCGCATTAAAAATTCTGCTAAAAGAAGGGTTTCCGTAAAGATTTTTTGAAACCACTCCGTTAGCACTGAGTGGTTTTTTTATGCCTGTTAAATTGTGACTCGAGGTAGACAGTCTGAACGGACAAGTCAGCCCCGGCGTCCTGACCAGGCAGGAGCGGCAATGATTGAACTGAAAAACCTGACCAAGGTGTTTGACTCTGGCGGCGTCAAGGCCATTGACGAGGTGAATCTCTGCGTCCCTGAAGGCACTATTTATGGTGTTATTGGCTCCAGTGGTGCCGGTAAGAGTACACTGATTCGTTGTGTTAACCTGCTGGAGCGACCCACCTCCGGTCAGGTGTTGGTGGCCGGACAGGATCTGACCTCTCTCGGGGAAAAGGCTCTGCGCCAGGCCCGGCACAATATCGGGATGATCTTTCAGCATTTCAACCTGCTCTCCAGTCGCACAGTCTACGACAATGTAGCTTTACCGCTGGAGTTGGCAGGCGCCTCTCGCCAGGAGATTGAACAGGCTGTACAACCCCTGCTGGAGTTGACCGGGCTGGCGGCCAAAAAAGACAGTTACCCGGCTCAGTTGTCCGGCGGTCAGAAGCAGCGAGTGGCCATTGCCCGGGCGTTGGCCAGCAAGCCGCAGGTACTGCTGTGCGATGAGGCCACCTCCGCCCTGGACCCGCAGACTACCCGCGCCATTTTGACGCTGCTCAAAGACATCAATCGCCGACTGAAGATTACCATTTTGATCATCACGCACGAGATGGATGTGGTGAAAAGCATTTGCGACCGGGTGGCGATTATGAGTCATGGCAAGATAATTGAGGAGAACGATGTCGAACAGTTCTTCCTCAATCCGCGTACCGAACTGGCCAAAGAGTTTGTCCGCAGCGCCATTCATGAGAAGCCCCTGGCTGAGATTGAAGCGCGTTTTCAGGCTGAACCATCCGCCGGCGCCCGACCTGTGGTGCGTCTTACATTTGTCGGGCAGGGCGTGGTTCAGCCTCTGATCACGCGGGCGGCGCGGCAGTTTAATACCGACTTCAGCATCCTGCAGGCCGACATTGAAACGGTCAATGAGAAGGCAATGGGCTTTTTGATGGTGGAGATTATGGGTGAGCCTGAGGCCATTGAGCAGTCATTGCAGTTTTTGCGCGGCTCACCCGATGCTCAAAACAGTAGCACCGTTCAGGTGGAGGTAATCGGTTATGTCAGCTGATGCGTGGTCGCTCCTGTTAAAGGCGCTGTGGGAGACCCTCTACATGGTGGTCAGCTCAGGTGTTGTCAGCTTTGCCCTTGGTATTCCCCTGGGCGTGTTACTCTACGTCACTCGCACCGGGCGTATCCTGGAAAATACCCTGACCAACCGGGTGGTGGGGGCGCTGGTCAATGCCGGGCGCTCCATTCCTTTTATCATCCTGATGGTGGCCATTATACCCCTGACACGCCTGTTGACCGGCACGTCCATCGGCACCACGGCCGCCATTGTGCCGTTGTCTGTGGCTGCCATTCCCTTCGTCGCCCGCATTGCCGAAAGCGCGTTGCTGGAAGTGCCCGGAGGGCTGGTGGAAGCGGCTCAGTCCATGGGCGCCAGCCCAATGCAGATTATCACCCGTGTGTTGCTGCCCGAGGCCAAGGGAGGGCTGATTAATGGTATGACCATAACGCTGGTGACACTGGTGGGATACTCTGCCATGGCCGGTGCCATCGGCGGTGGCGGCTTGGGTGATTTGGGGATTCGCTACGGTTATCAGCGTTTTGACGGGGTTATTATGCTGGCCACGGTGACGGTACTGATTGCCTTGGTGCAGCTGTTGCAGACGGTTGGTGATCGCCTGCAACAACACTACGATCGCAGCCACTAACGAGTTTGGGAGAAAAAGATGATGGTTAGATTGTTCACCGCGGTAAAAACTCTTGCCTGCTCGGCACTGTTTGCCCTGCTTGCCGGCTGCGGCCAGAGTAACGACGGCAGTGGTCCATTGAGAGTGGGGGTCATGGCCGGGCCGGAGGCGGATGTTATGAAGGTGGCGGCCGACATTGCCCGCCAGGATCACCAGGTTGAGGTGGAGCTGGTGGAATTTTCCGACTACCTCTCGCCCAATATTGCGCTGTCTGACGGTAGTATTGACGCCAACGCCATGCAGCACCAGCCGTACCTGGAGAATATTGTCCGTGATCGCGGTTTCAAGCTGGTGGCAGTGGGTAACACGTTTGTCTATCCAATCGCGGCGTACTCGAAAAAGCTCAACAACATCAGCGAGCTGCAAGATGGTGCCCGAATTGCTATACCAAACGATCCGAGTAACGAGGGACGGACGCTGATCCTGCTGCACCAGCGCGGTTTTATCAAGCTCAGGGATGTTAATAACCTGGCTGCCACGCCGGCGGATATTGTCGATAACCCTCGTAACTTCCAATTCGTAGAACTCGATGCAGCGCAGCTGCCCCGTGCCCTGGACGATGTAGAGCTGGCCTTTATCAACAATACCTACGCCGTGCCGGCCGGCTATTCGCCAGCGCGGGATGCTTTGCTGTTGGAAGACAAAGAGTCGCCCTACGTAAACCTGATTGTTGCCCGGGAAGATAACAAAGATGACCCGCGTGTGGTGGCCCTGGTCGAGGCATACCAGAGTGATGCGGTGGCAGTAAAAGCGGACGAGCTGTTTAAAGGCAGCGCCGTTGCAGGTTGGAAGTAATTCACACCGGTAGACATTAAGCTTACCCTTCCATTATCGATGGCTTTCGGATGGAACCGACACAAGGAGCACAAAGAAGAGATTTTCTTTTCCTTCGTGCTCTTAGTGTCCTTCTTGGTTCCATCTTTAACTTCGCGAAGCGGGCAGTAGGTGCTTAATGTCTACCCTGAGATTCACACCTTTCTACGTCGATGGTAGTGGTGTGTTGGTAACATCTCCGAAAAATGCCATCATTTTTCCCCAATTAAAATCTCCGGAGCTGAGTTCGCCAAATCCTCAGGAAAGTCAAATTCCTTTTCCAGCCAGCTGAAGTCCGGAAGGTCCATCAGGTCGTCAGAGGTATTCAAACTCGTGTCTTCGGGCATGTTTGCCACGCTGACCAGCTCTGGCGTAACTGGTACTGCAGCCTGATGGAATACCTGGGCGGTTAAAGGCAGACTGGTTACTGCCCGAGAGGTTGTTGCCCGATTGGCGACTGCCTGAGTAGTAACTGCCGGAGTAGTGACTGCCTGAGTAGTGACTGCCCGAGTAGTTACTGCCTGAGTGGTGGCTGGCGCAGTGGTTGCCCTGGCAGCAGCGGCCGCAGTTGGATAGTCTGCCGTAACAGCTATAGTTCTGTATTTTAGTGCTAACTCTTCACACACGTTGGGATGGGAATTGTACTCTTTAAAATCGGTGGCCAGGAAAAACGCATTGAGCAAGTGCAAGGGCCAGTTGACGATGACAAAGCCTGAGTCGGTGAGCGTAAATTTCGGTTTGGACAGGTGCAGATCATTGCCATCGTGGGATTTAAGCGTCAATCGATTATTGCAGTAGTTATACCCCACTCGATTTAACTCCATCAGCATGGCCGTAACGAAATGCCAGAGCCGTTCTCCGCCTGTCATGACTGTTGCACCATCTACGGTGACGCTGTTATTCGTGCTGCTTTCGCTGATGTTGGAAAAACTCATCCTGGGAATCTCCCACGAGCAATCAATGGGGTAGTGTGCCACCAATAACCCGTCCATTAATGACTCGATTTCGTGCCGCTGTGGGGGATTGTTTTTTTCGCCACGCCAGGCAAGGCAGGCGTCAAGGAAGTTCTTCATTTTCGTTTTGGTGAACTGGCAATATACCTGGTACAGCTGTCTGACGGTGGGTACCGTCTTGAGCAGACTGTCGATTTTGGAGGCATATGCCCAGCAATTGTCTTGGTTCCAGAGGATTTCCAGCAGCATCTTCTTGTTTGCGGTGCCCGGGGGGTAATCGGCATCCACTTTTTGCATCAGTGCCTGCAGTAACACCCACTGTGTTCGGTTTGGCAGTGGCGAAAGACGCTTGCACAACTCGATGTACAGGAACCACTGCGGTGCCGGCAGCTGTGACAAGGCATTACTGATGACATCCAGCGGTGCCGGCATCAGGACAGCCGTGGTAACAGCATCCATATGCTGACAGTCGTCATGGTACTTTGTCAGCCACAAACTCACGCCCGGTCCCCCCAGATTAAGGACAATGCTCTGCATGGTGTCCAGCGCCTGGCGCCTTGATGAAAAGTGTGCTGTATCCAGAAAGTCTTTGAATTCCTCCCTGTTCAGATGCCACTTGTTGGGATTAAGGCAAAAAAGAGCAAACAGTTTGAACTGGTTTTTCAGGGACGTACTGGCCTCGGGAGGCTGTTTGCTGCAGAAAATTGTCTCCAGTGCTTTTTTCTCCTCGATCAGGGCAGAGATTTTGGGCACACCAGTGCAGGAAAAGAACTGGTAAAGCAGGTTCATAAAGGCGGTGATCTGCTCTGTTGGCAGCCATTGGAGGAAGTTGGTGACATCGTCGGCAGGAGGGATGCCCTGAGCATGGCAGACAGTGGTGAGCATTCCCAGTGTAATCTCATCGGACTCCAGAGTGAGAAAATCATCGATCAGTCTGGTGTCAGGAATTCCCCGTCCCTTGCACATGGAGGCAATGGCGTAGAGGACCGATTGCTTCTGACCCTGGAGATGTTTAAGGAACTCTTGCACATCATCGGCATTGGGCACGCCCTGGTCACAACACATCGAGGTAATGAAAGGGAGTATATCTTCATAGCTCACGAAATTTTCTCGCCCGGCACAATTATCCACTCCTGAGTTGCCGGGTGGTGCAGCATCTTCTGATGCTGCCGGAAAAACCTTTACTGCATCTTGCCTTGGTTGTCTCAAACAGGGGCTCCTGGCAAGCTTGCGTAAAGTATCATCGTCTGTCTCGACCAGTGAGCGTATCTGCGCTTTGCGTCTGATCATGTTGCAAAGGCAGATTGTGGTACGGATTACGCTGGTGTCAACCGCCGAAAAAAATACCTCGACCTTGTTAAAATAGCGAGTC
>JAQFVO010000420.1 GCA_027942505.1 Endozoicomonas sp.
GCTTAGTGGATGCATCACGTAATCTTCGCTGGACGGTTTTAGTTTTGACATCGATGTGGCTGCATCTTTCTTCCGGAGTGGTAATACCAGTACCACTTTGAGTCGACGACCATCCGGCTCAAGCTCATCAACTGGCGCCCGATCAAGCGCAGTTCCATCCCATGCAGAGCCTTTACGAGACGGTTCTTTGAAAAATCGGGAGAACCTGGTGGTCTCAAACCGAGAAATTCGACAGTTGTTCGACACAATCAAACAACTAGGGGAAATAATAAAGCGGCAAAATGCCAAACTAGGCAGTTTGAGCATGGAACTGGAAAACGCTTGTAAAGAAGAGACTGAGTACGAACAGGAAATGATTTCGTGGGAAGCGTGTCTGCCCAGATGCCAGGCGGGAAAGGTACGCGATGCCAGCTCCGACTTACCCGAGCGCGGGGGCATGGTGATCATCAGTCGAGGGGATTCTTTATTAGCCACCTGATCACTGAAACGCTCCAGGCGTTTACAGATGTCTTTGTGCACCCAGCCGGGGAGATAATGGGGATTGCTTTTGACGACGAAAGGCAACAACCGCTTACGGCACAGCTCACGTTCAGCCAGCTCTCCCAATGCTTCCAGCACGGGAGTAGCCGCTTCATTCTGCGGGTCTATGCCAGCGAGTCGATCCAGTAGCTCGCCCGAGTTGTCATCCAATGCCACGTAAAAACAATCCTTGTTTATATTAGCGCAGCTTATATATTAACAGGCGCTTACAGTAATGTCCTGCAAACTGAGAACAATACTTGTTGACCATCCACCTCACGCAACTCTGCCGGAATGCACCCGTCCTGGGCCGTCATCCGGTAAAGGTTAATGGACGCATAGCAAGCCGCTACCACCAGAAGAAACGCCACTGCTAATTCGAACAGCATATCTTTCATTGTTTTACCCTGGACTTATCGTTGTCTGTGACTTCTGACCCAGCAACTTCAAACACCGTTTGCAAGTCACCTGGCTCTGGTTACTGGAAATAGGCACTAAGGGCCACCCACATCGGGCAACGTGGGAAATACTGGAAGGTGCATGGGTTTTGTTCATTTACTCCCCCTCGTGCAACGAACGGTAAACGACAGGCAACCCGGCCTCCTCGGCAGTTCGTATACCGTAGGCCATCCCTTCAGAGATTCCCCTGTCGGTGTAGACCACAGACATATCCGCCACCTGCCGCCACGCCAGCCCAGCGTCAATGCCTTGCTGACGCTCCTCGGGCAGATCGTCGTTAAGAATGCCTTCCTGGGTATACAACAAGTGACTGGCAATAGGCGCTTCACCCCTGCTCAGGCTGTCCCGGACACAGAGCCGTGCGTACTCGATATTCGCCGCCACATCACCGGCAAACGGGCTTTCGATAATGACCAGCCTCACTGCATCACCTCCATCAGTCGGGTCGCCACCTGCTCCAGCTTGGCGTGATAGTCAGCGAGGTTCTCATAGTTGGCAAAGTGCTCGTCAGTAAAAATAATGGACCGCTCACCTGCGAACTGTGCAGTAGTCAGATACCTGCGGGAATCATTAGCGAAGGTATGACCGTCCCTGTGCAGTCTGGCTACGACGACCTTATACCCGCGGTCGAGAAACGGTTTGATCTCCGCAGGAAAGCCGCCGTCAGAGAGCACATAGACCGAACCATCGTCAGGCATCGAAGACAACAACGCCTGCCCGAAATAACCATCACCAAAATTAGGTTTGGTCACAGTCTCGGAGACAAAGATCAACGCCTCGCGGCAACTCTGGAAATCCAGCTCCTGCCTCGGCACTTCTTTGCCCTCTGTCGTATACCACTCGTCCCACTGCCCACGGTTGATACCGTAAAAGCAGCGAGTCAGTTCAACCAGGTGGGTCTTGAACGAGCGCCGCTGTGCATCGAACAATATATCCATAACCTCGGCCAACGAATCTTTGCCGGAGCTTGGCGGGCCATTAAGGATCAGGACTTTGGTCTTGGGCATCGGGGGTACTCTCAATAACCTCACCCTCAATCAGGGCGCGGGGTTCCAGGTCAAGGCCAGCCATACTGCCGCCGACGAACTCCAGCAACTGCGCTTCGTCCATGGCCGCCAGTTTCTTTTTCAACACCTTCGGGTCAGTGTCACCATTAATCGTCGTATTGTTCTGCTGGTTAATGGTGACATTGGTCTCTGCCTTACGCTGCTTGGCCTCTTCATTCTGGCCGTGCAGCCTCGCCAATACCTCAACCGCCTTGAGGCCTTCGCCCGCTGTCGCCCGCTCACCGTAACACTCCAGCGCCATCTGAGTCAGACGGTCACGGGTGATCGTGATCCTTTCCATTTCCTGCTGGGCGAAGTAATCCTGGATGGCGATGGCGTGAGGGGTGGACAGGAAACGCTTGGCGTTGACCGTGACACTGTATCCCGCTGCGCGGGCGGCAGCCGTCACAGAACTTCCCTCCATCATCAGGATGATCAGAGTTTCCTGCTGCGGCGTAAGAGGCTTAATATCCAACAGCGGGTAGAGGCCCTTTACCTCGTCAAGTACCGCCTGGTTAATTAGCTTGCCCATCAGTTCCCTTGATGTGTGTTAGACGACACAGGTCAGTTG
>JAQFVO010000434.1 GCA_027942505.1 Endozoicomonas sp.
GAGGCCATCAAGGCAGAGGCGTTCTCCAGCAAATTAAGCATGGATGAAGATTCATTGAAGTATCTGGCCTCGTTAAAGCTATTGCTTGAGCGGCAGGGGAGCAAAGCGTACCAGGAGGCGTTGCACCGGATTGATGTCATTGACAAAAAGGAGGCTCTGGCGTTTGTCTGGCGGGCTAAGAGTAAGGATACGTTTCTTGGTCTGCAGCAGCTGAGCATCAGAGCGCTGCTGGAGCAAGGGAGGATCAACGGAACCCTGGGAGAGGCTGGCAGAAAGGCCTTGATGTCAGCACTGGATCCAACAGTGCAAGGGTTCATGCGGTATATTCGTGAGGCTATGGACGAAGCGTCACCAACAGCGACCCATTTCAAACTTCAGCAAATGCATCTTGGGGGGGCGTCTGTTAATTCGATCAATTCAGCCCTGGTCAAGCTGGGCAGGTATAAAGGCTGGATTCAGTGATGTTATCGTGATGCCAGTAATGATTACAGCCAGAGCATTGCTGAAGGGATATTTTGGGGGGCCCGCACAATCCCTGTAACAATGACAGCCCAATCCTCGCCTTTGAGGCTGTCGCAAAAAGCAAAAAAGCGTTGAACCACAAAGACACCAAGGCACAAAGGAAGCTTTTTTTGTCTCCCGGGCGTATAGGCCCGGAAAAAACTTTGTGTCTCTGTGTCTTTGTGGTTCCCTTCTTTTCAGAGCCTTTTGCGACATCCTCCTTCGAGGCTGTCCGAGAATAGACCCTCTTACGCGGCAACTGCTCCTGCCAGCTCCTACATCCATGCAGTCATGCGGTTGCGATAAATTGGTCTAAAAACTCCTGCTTCTTCGTCAAATAGCCCCATCATTCTCCTCAGAAGCAGAAATTTGTATCCTCAATTTCTCGCAATCCTCGCTACGGGCGCTATTCTCGGACAGTCTCTCAGGATATCGGCCTTGTCATCCGCATTTCACGGTCTCATCGGCAAACCGACTCAATCTCTGACACAATCTCTGACACAATAGGATTGCTCATGGGAATAGAAAGACCCGGTCAACCGCCATTCTCTCAATCACCGACTATGCCAACTCGTCCGGAGTCTTCCTGTGATGAGGCATCCCATCGTGGCAGAACGGTCGAAAGGCTCTGTGCTGGCAATGATGATAGCGAACCTTGCAACAGTACTCTTGTCGAAAAGAGCGCAAGCAATGCTGCAGATGCAACACTGCATCGTGATGTGGCGGTGGTTGATACTACCCGGGTAGCGCTCACGCCTGCCAGTGCGGATGAGGCATTTCTCACAGACCTGAAAAAGCGTTTTGCTGCGTCTGGCGAAGAGGGAATAAGAGCGCAAAAAGACCATCCACTGCATTATGCCGCTACCCATGGACTGATCCAGTCAGTGCAGTTTTTGCTCAGTGCTGGCAATAAACAACACCTGTTTGCCCTGAGAGACGGGGAGCAAAATAACCTGGTTCATCTCGCTGCCAAAAGAGGGCACATCAGGCTGTTACGCTGGTTGATCGATCAGTATGGTTCGATGGCATTGAAGGCAAAAGGCCGCGATGGGTTTTGTGCTCTGCATTATGCTGCTCGCGAAGGGCATCTGGAGTGTGTGCAATTACTACTTAACCAGGGGGGGATGCCAGACAGGGATGACCGGGGCAGCAATCCGGTCCATTGGGCCGCCCGGGCCGGAAAGTTGGCGGTGTTGCGCTGTATGGTTGAGCAATATGGCGCGTCTGTTTTACTGACGTCCGAAGACGACGGTCTTAATCCATTGCAATTTGCCATCCAGAAAGAACATATGGATTGCGTCAGTTATATCCTTGAAACTTGCCTCTGTAGCATAAAATCGAAGAACAAATCTGGCCAGAATGCTATTCATGAAGCGGCGAAAACTGGCAATACAGAGATATTTAATTACCTCATTACCCGGGCTGACACGAAAGATATCCACGCACGGGATGAAAATAATGGTAACACTGCACTGCATTTGGCAGCGACCTGGGGACATGAAGAGGTTGTTGAGATCTTGCTCAATGCCAGCGATCGGATTCTGGCTATAAAAAATAATGACCCTTCCACTGCTGCTCACCTGGCGGCAGTCTCTGGCCGTTTGCCGGTACTGAAGCAGATTGCACGACGCAAGATAGATACTATGCTTGAGCCCGGAAGTGGCGGCTGGACGCCACTGCATTTTGCCCTGCGTTGCGGGCACATTGAGTGTGTTGAATGGTTGTTGGCCAATGCCACTATCCGGAAAAATTTGACTCGGATTGATCTGTACAGCACGTTGGCCAGCCCTGATGCACAGTGCCGGTCACTGCTGGCCAAAGCTCGCAAAGAACTGGCAGAACCACGCAGGTCGCAGGCACTTCGCCATCCGGGGAGAATAAATCCAGTCGGTGATGCTCGCGAATGGCCCCTGAAACGCCCGAAGAAAAGCAATCTGCTGAGTCGTGAATGGCCCGCGTTTTCTGCACAGCACAGACAGTGGTCATCCGGGTTTGTCGACCAGGCAAAAGCGGTGTTAACCGGTTTCGATGGCATCGGTATTTACCTGACTAATAGTGTCTATTTCTGCGAAACCAGGGACAAATTCTTGTCCAGTGGCGATTTGAACGCCGGTGTGCAGATGGCAAAAATTCTGTGGGACATGGGGCTTGAATCTCTGGAGGTGATTCTGTCCCCACCGGACGACTCGTCGCGTCAGCGGCGCATGGCCTTTACCGGTGGTCAAAGCGAGCTTTATGTCAGCCGGCAGGAAGTTGCCCGGTATAAACTGGCACAGCAGTGGCCGGGGATTGATCCGGAAAAACCATTCCCACAGACCCTGAAACTGGACAACTGTCTGGTGACGTTTCGCGACTGTGATGACCCGGCACCACTGCCGCAGGTCATGTTTTCATTTGTCACTGCCGGCGATCAACTGAGCAATATCGGGAAATTGCCCGAGATCGGGATTACTCTGAAACCCTACCGTTTTGCCAGCCTTTTTCAACAGATCATTGCTGACATCCATGATGGACGGGGCAACGTTCTGCCACTGAATTTACCGCCCAACAGTGTGATATCGGAAGTGCATCGCAGCCAGCCTGATGGTGGCTTGTCGGCATTATCATCTGACACGTCATTACTGGGAGGAGTGGTCAATCACTTGGTCAGGCACAGTCGGGCAGCAAAAATAGACTTGAGTGTCGTGTACGGTCTGCACCATAGGAATATCCGTGACCCCGAATATATTCTGACCAGATGGATCAACAATCTTTGGGATCTTGGTCGCACTGCGCCGGTAAAAAAACCGACAATTATTGCCGTGGCCAGCAATATACTCCTTGAAGACCCGTTACAGGCCTTAGCCGAGCGTATGGACCTGCCAGTGATTGACCTGGTAGCCCTCACCCGTGCCGGCGCTCTCGGCCAGAAGCGGATTGCACGCGCTGGGCAGGAGCTGATTGTCAGCTTGCTACCGGGCGAACCGGCAATCTGTATTTTGCCGAGTCTGCCTAAAAACCAGTTTGATGACCTGGTGCTGAGCTGCCGGTTACCGGTCCTGGTGGAAGGCGCCAACCTGACCTCATTCCTGCTGGAGCATGGTCGTCCCCATCTGTCGCTTCTGCCAACAGGTCAAACCCCCGTGGCACAGGACATGGGTGACCCCCTTGAGGCCATCAAGGCAGAGGCGTTCTCCAGCAAATTAAGCATGGATGAAGATTCATTGAAGTATCTGGCCTCGTTAAA
>JAQFVO010000436.1 GCA_027942505.1 Endozoicomonas sp.
GCCTACGACTTTGCCATCTATGGCGGCCTTGAAGGCGAAGTGGAGCACATCAGTGCGGACACCATCAAGGATGAAAAAGGTGAAAGCTTCTACATCGTGCACATAAGAACAAACACGAACTCCGTAGGCACAGAAGAAAAACCACTTTTGATTATTCCGGGCATGAGAACCAATGTGGATATTATCACCGGCGACAAAACGTTGATGGCTTATCTGCTCAAGCCAATTCTCAAGGCCAAACAAAATGCACTGACCGAACGTTGAGGTAGTGGCGAAATATGGATGCAAGTACAGGGAATGTAGTTGGAAGTGTTGATAGCATTGAAGGCCGCGTTATTGCCGTTGCTGCAGATGGCACTGTTCGGATTCTGGCTGAGGGTGACCTCGTATATGAAGGCGAACAGATTACTACGCAAAGTGGTGCACAGATACAGATCTTGTTGAGCAATGGTAGTGTTGTTCCACTTGATGGTCAGTCAACACAATTGTTTGATAACGCATTCATCGCCTCCATCTCAACGGACGAACAGGGCGACGCTGATCAGGACGCCGATGACGAAAGCGATGCTGATCAGGACGACGCTCAGGAACCTGACGACCCTGTCATAGCGCCAGAGGTCGTCGATTTCCCAGTGGACGAGCTGAGTAGCCCCGAAGCTGGTGATGAGAGTAGTGTCCAGACAGCGAATGCCGCTGTGAACCTTGTGCCCGTCATTGAGCGCAACGATGACAACGATGATGAGGCCGCTGAGGCATCGGCTGATTATAGAAGTCAGGATCGTGAAGACAGGGCTCCTCTGGGGCCCGAAAGCAGCAGTGAAGTTTTTTTAGTACCTTCGAACCTGAAAATACCCCGGCAACAATCGGAGGCACCGATACTGGTGACGTTGTTGAAGACAGCGGTGCCTCTCTGACCGGGTCTGGTTCACTGACTATCACCGATATAGATGCCGGCCAGAGTCAATTCGTCAGTGCCTCCCTCAATGGTAATTACGGCACCCTGACCATCGATGCCAATGGTAACTGGTAATACAGTGCAGATACCAGCCAGGCCGCTATTCAGGCGCTGGGTGATGGCGAGACGCTGGTTGACACCATAACCATCCAGTTGGTGGATGGCACCGATCATGATGTAACCATCACCATCAACGGTATCAACGACGGTGCTGTGATCAGTGGTAATGATGCCGGTTGGGCCAGTGAGGATGATGCTGCCGCATTGACTATCTCCGGCGCCCTGACCATCAGCGATGCCGACACCGGGCAGGATCAGTTCACCAGCGCCAGCCACAACGGCAATTACGGTACCCTGACCATCGATGCCAACGGTAACTGGCAATACAGCGCAGATAATAGTCAGTCGGCCATTCAGGCTCTGGGTGTGGGTGAGACGCTCAGCGACATCATCACCGTGCAGTCTCTGGACGGCACCAGCCACAACGTTACCGTGAGTATTCAGGGCAGTAACGATGGTCCGGTACTGGACATTCCTTTGCTGAATCAGAGTGCGACCCAGGACACTGCCTTCAGTTACCAGGTTCCAGGCAATACCTTCAGCGATCTGGACGGTGATGCGTTGGCTTACAGCGCATCCCTGGCCGATGGCAGCAGCTTGCCCGCCTGGCTGAGTTTTGATGCCAGCACGGCTACCCTGTCAGGCACACCGGGCAACAGTGATGTGGGCTCGGTATCGGTCACCGTTACCGCCAGCGATGGTCTTGCCAGTGCCAGCTCAACCTTTACCCTGAACGTGAACAACGTCAATGATGTCGCGGTGATCAGTGGTACGGATGTTGGTGCAGTCACTGAGGACAGTGCTGCCTCCCTGACGGCCAGTGGCACCCTGACCATCAGCGATCCTGACGTCGGCGATTCCCAGTTCAGCGCGGGCAATTACAACGGCCTGTACGGTTCCGTCACCCTCGATGCGGCCGGTGCCTGGAGTTACACGGCCAGCAGCAGTCAAGCGGCCATTCAGGCGCTGGGCGATGGCGAGACGCTGATGGATACCATCACCATCCAGTCGGTGGATGGCACCAATCACGATCTGACCATCACCATCAATGGCACCAACGACACCGCGGTGATCAGTGGTACCGATGTCGGTTCGGCCAGTGAAGATGATGCTGCTACATTGATCATCTCCGGCGCCCTGGCCATCAGCGACCTCGACAGCGGGCAAGCTCAGTTTGCCAGTGCCAGCCACAACGGCAATTACGGCACCCTGACCATCGATGCCAACGGCAACTGGCAGTACAGCGCTGACAACAGCCAGGCGGTTATTCAGGCTCTGGGTGTCGGTGATGTTCTGTCAGAAACCATCACCGTGCAGTCTTTGGACGGTACCAGCCACGATATCAACCTGAGCATTCAGGGCAGTAACGACGGTCCGGTGCTGGATATCGCCCTGCTCAACCAGAGCGCGACCCAGGACACGGCCTTCAGCTACCAGGTTCCAGGCAATACCTTCAGCGATCTGGACGGTGATGCGTTGGCTTACAGCGCATCCCTTGCCGATGGCAGCAGTCTGCCGGCCTGGCTGAGTTTTGATGCCAGCACGGGTACCCTGTCGGGCACCCCGGGCAACAGTGATGTGGGCTCGGTATCGGTGACCGTCAGTGCCAGTGATGGCCTTGCGAGTGCCAGCTCAACCTTTACCCTGAACGTCAACAACGTCAATGATGTGGCGGTGATCAG
>JAQFVO010000549.1 GCA_027942505.1 Endozoicomonas sp.
CCTGACAAACCCTGTTGTATTGTGCGCCATGCGCGTTTCCCTGTTGCTTCGTCCATTTGTTCTGTCTTGTTTGAGTGAGGATCGACGCATGATCGCAACGCCCAGACTGTCTCTACTCCTGAACTGTTACGCCACCCCCTGTCATACCCCGGTCTTTATTGCTCACCACTTGGGCTTCTACAAAGAAGAAGGCCTATCCCCGGCCATTATGGAGACGACCGACCCTTCCGATGTGACTGACCTGATTGGTCAAAACCGCGTTGATATAGCCCTGAAGACAATGATCCATACCTATGCCGCCCGGGCCAAAGGCTATCAGGTGGTCTCAGTAGGCACGCTGTTTCAGGAGCCACCCACTGGCCTGATTTTCCTCAACTCCAGCGGCATTAAGAAGTTTGCGGATATTGGCGGCAAACGCATCGGCTATATCTGTCATTTTGACCAGATCATTATTGATGACCTGGCCCGCCGGGCACAGATTGAGCACGATGCTTACGAGACAGTGCGCGTCGGCATGAACATGACTGACGCCATTATGAACAACCAGGTCGATGCTGGACTGGGCACTGGCTGCCTGCAACAGGTTGAGCTGGAACAGATCAGTGGGCAGGAGACGGGTATTTTGCGCGTGGATGAGCTGGCCGGGCTCGACTGCTTTAGCTCAATCCTGTTTCTGGTTAACGAGGCCTACCTGGCCAACAATCAGGACGCCGTCCGCCGTTTTATGTGGGCAACACTCAGGGGTGCTCAGTGGACGCTGAACAACCCGGAACAAGCCTACGACTTGCTCTGCACTCAGATGCCAAACCTCAGAACAGAGACCTTTCGCAAGATCTACATCAGCTGTCTGCCCTACTTCTCCCGCGATATGGTCAATGTCCACCGGGACTGGGAACAGGTCGGCCTCTACACTCAGCAGCTGGGTATTAGCAATGAGCACATGAACAGCCTCAGTTGCTACACCAACGATTATCTGCCTGAGCGCACTTACGCCAATTTGCCGCCACTTGATGACACTTGCATGTCAGAACTGCGGGCTTCGTAGGGTACGGTTTCAATGGATATGAAAACTTACAAAACCATGCAGCAGCATACAAACATAAACTGACGTTTATTTAGAGCAAGACAGAGGTCGAAAAAAGCTAGATTGGGCCACAATGCGATCTCAGGCTGGCATTTTTTTCGCTGCCATAGTGATACGTGAGACACACGTAGTACGACCATTGTCGTCTTCAATCTTGATTTCCCACACTTGAGTGCTACGGCCGATGTGAACGGGTCGTGTGGTGCCGGTCACCTTGCCGGAGGTAGCAGAGCGCAGGTGGTTAGCATTGATTTCCAGGCCAACGCAATAAAAGCCCTCTTCGCAACACAGGTTGGCAGCGATGCTGCCGAGAGTTTCGGCCAGCACCACCGAGGCTCCACCGTGCAAAAGCCCCATTGGCTGAATGGTACGACGATCGACAGGCATAGTCCCGCGCAGATAATCATCACCCACTTCCGTGATTTCAATCCCGATATGGTCGCACATATTCTCTTTGAATAAGGCCATTTCAGGGCTTAAACGCCTTTTCCAGATCGACATAATCTTTCCTTTTACTTGGGGAGGCAGGATGATAGTA
>JAQFVO010000554.1 GCA_027942505.1 Endozoicomonas sp.
ACAGTCCTGAGTTTGCTGGTAAAGTCGATCTGTGCTGCCTTGTTAAACATCATCACCATCAGCCGGCGTGGTTCGACACCCCTGTCCAGCAGATTGTTCACCAGTTGTGCCAGCGTAGTGGTTTTGCCGGAGCCGGCAACGGCGATGCACAAGGCATGATCCTTATGGTGATCGGCGACCGCCTGTTGGTGTGGTGTCAGTTTCATTAGGTTGAGTGCGCAAATTAAGAGCCAGAAGGCTAGCAAAAAAATGCGGCCGGACAAAGCGTGCGGCGCCCTGGCAGAAATTTCTGTGGCGAGAGAGTGACAATCACGGAATAATCCGCTGACTCATTTGAAGGGTTACAGTGCTATGGCTTCGCTCTATTTTTACTACTCGTCCATGGACTCGGGCAAAAGTACCTACCTGCTGCAATCAGCCCACAATTACCAAAGTGCCAATAAACGGGTGCTGCTGCTGGCGCCAGTCATTGATGACCGTTTCGGGGCGGGCAAAATAACCTCCCGGATCGGTCTGCAAAGTGATGCTGTGGCCATCTCCCGGGAAGATCACCTGAACCAGTTGGTGGCTCAGGAGTATGATAAAGAGCATATTGCCTGCGTGATGGTAGACGAAGCCCAGTTTCTCACGCCCGAGCAGGTGTGGCAGCTCTCTGATGTAGTGGATGTGCTGGGTATCCCGGTATTGTGCTTTGGTCTGCGCACCGATGCTTTTGGCAAGGCGTTTGGGGGCAGTGAGGTGCTGCTGAGTATTGCCGATGAGCTGACTGAGCTGAAAAGCATCTGCAAACGCTGCGAGAAAAAGGCCAACATGCAGCTGCGTCTGGATAGCAACGGCAACCCGGTGAAAAGCGGCAGCCAGGTGCAGATAGGTGGTAACGACAGCTACCTCTCTGTCTGTCGCAAGCACTACAAGGCGCTGATGGAGCTTAAAATCAGCTGAGGGTCATCCAGCGCTCAATACCCAGGGCAGTCATCACCAGCTCCACTGACAGCGCGGCCAGAATCATGCCCATGACGCGGATGATAATGGCTGAGCCGTTGTGACCGATGACCCGAAAAATCCGGTCGGCAATCAGCATCAGGGCGCAGGTGATCAGTAACACCACCGTCATGGCGCCGGCAGTCACGGCCTGCTGGGCGAGGGTTTTGGCGTGGTTGTCGGTCAGGACAATCACTGCCATGATGGCCCCCGGACTGGCAATCGATGGTACTGCCAGTGGAAAAACCGCCAGCTGATGGCCTGGCTCGCGTGAACCCGAACTCTGCTCTGGGTCGGAAAATATCATTTGCAGGCCAAAGAGAAATAGAATGGCGCCACCGGCCAGCTGTAATGAGATCAGTTGGATGTCCATGGCCTTCAGAATAATCTGCCCGAGCACCAGGGCGGCCAGGAGAATAACAAAGGCATAGGCAGTGGCCTTAAGAGCCACCCGACGCTTTTGCGACTGTGACAGGCGAGCGGTCAGACCAGTGAACAGGGCCAGGGTGCCAACCGGGTCGATAGTTGACCAGAGCAAAATAAAATCTTTGACAAAGAACTCCATGACGACTCCTGTCCATGCGTAATTGGTTAATAGTAAGACGCAGTTGCGGCCAGGGCTCTCCCGGTGAAGCGGTAGCGCCGGCAAAGCTATCTGACGACATATGTCATTTATTCCTGGTGGCCCGTTATGGTTGAGTGCAATCGCCACCGTTCAACCTATTGTATCCATTAAATAAGGGGAAAGTCTTTTGTCCAGTTAATGAACCTGTTCGTGGGAAAACTGGTACTTATGTTTTGTGTCATCTGTTTTTTTGCCCTGGTTATTGTGCAAAATCTCCATGGTGTCGTAGGGTATCGCTTACGTGGACCAGCTTAAGGGGGTTGTCCATGGCTCTCAGTGGACCCCGATCTTTTGCGTCAACCCCGAAGGAGAGTGTTGCAAAAGGTCCACGTGGGTCCATTTCTCACCGCACATCCTCAAGGATGTTAAAAAAAGCTTAGGGAAGACCATTAAGAAACGACCACAAACTCCGCTGTCATCCTGTACATGGACTGTACAGGATCCACCTCACAGGGAGGTGAATGCCCGGATAGATGGCTATCCCTG
>JAQFVO010000566.1 GCA_027942505.1 Endozoicomonas sp.
TTTTGCTAATACCCTGGTGGTACGCACGGCAGTCGATGGACAACAACGTTTCCGGGATCTGGTATCTCAGGTGCACAACACCGTCACCCATATGCAGCAGTTTCAGGAGATTCCCTTTGAGCAGCTGGTAGAGCAGTTAGCGGTTGAACGGGACCCGTCTCGTACTCCACTTTTCCAGGTGCTGTTTGCGGTCCAGCACTTTACCGGTGACTGGGCCAGCGATAACACGATTCAGCAAATACCCCTGCCGGATGGAGCCACTACCGTCAAGTTCGATCTGACCCTGATACTTGACGACAGTGGTGACTCATTTACTAGCTGGCTTGAATACCCCGTTGCCCTGTTCCGAACCACCACCATTGAGCGACTCTGGCAGCACTATGAGCTGATACTGGAACAGGTGGTGGCCGAGCCGGCGATTTTATTACAGGATATCAGCCTGCTCAGCCCCGATGAGTATCAAAAGATCGTCGTGGAATGGAACCAAACCGATACCGAACCACTGCCCGAACCACATAACCTCTTGCTGCACCAATTAGTTATAAAGCAGGCCGAACAGTTTCCGGATGACACTTGCCTGATATTTGAAGATCAGCAACTGAGCAACAACGAAGTGATTAGTCGGGCCAACCAGCTGGCTTTGACCATTCAAGAACAGATAAAAGCCAGCGGTAATGGCTTGATTCCGCCAGAGACCTGCGTGGTGGTCTGCTGCGAACCCGGTCTGGAAATTAATATTGCCGCCCTGGCGGTACTAATGGCCGGTTGTGTCTACGTGCCGGTCAACCACAACGAGGCGTCAGAACGTATTGGTTTTATCCTCAACGATACCCGGACACCCCTGGTACTGACCACTGCCGGGCTACAACCACTTTTTAACAATACGGACAAAGCAGGCGAACCCAGTGAGAGAACTAACGACACTTTTGATTTATTACTACTCGATCGATATCCGTGGTCTGATCAGCAAACAATTAAATTATTGTCGTCCAATATAACACCGCAATCTCTGGCTTACATTGTCTACACATCTGGCACGACAGGCGCACCCAAAGGGGTCATGCTGGAACATGGGGCTGTGGTTATCCGAATGCTGGACAGCCTGAGGCGATTTGCGGTCAGTCATCAGGATGTTTTCCTGCAACGGACGGCCCATGGTTTTGACATGTCGATTATCGAGATGTTCTGGAGTATGGCCACCCGGGGCGCCACGGTTCTCGCCAGTGAGCCTGCCCGTCTTGACCCGTCTCTGCTCCTGCAAGTCATGGTACACAGTAATGCCTCCATTGCCCTGTTTGTGCCCTCCATGCTGGAGGTTCTGCTGCTGGAGTTGACTCGCAAAGGCCAGAAACTACCCGACGCCCTGCGTTTACTGATTTGTGCTGGAGAAAGCCTGCCGCAAACCCTGGTCAATCGAGTATATCAACAGGGTTCAGATTCATTACGTATCGTCAATGCTTATGGTCCCAGCGAAACCGCTGTGGCAACGATAAACAACTGTACGTCGTCAACGTCATCAACACTGGCGCCCATTGGTAAACCACTGATCAATACTCAGGTCTATGTACTGGATCATTGGCAACGACCAGTCAGCACTGGTATCCCCGGCGAGCTGTACATTGGTGGTGCCGGTTTGTCCCGGGGCTACCTTAATCGACCGGAGCTGACCAATAGCCAGTTTGCCCCTGTATCGCTGCGCCAAAATCACCAAACCGGGCGCGTCTACAAAACCGGTGATCTGGTCAAATGGCTCGACAGTGGTGAGCTGCAGTTTATAGCTCGCACCGATCAACAGATAAAAATCCATGGCTTTCGGATTGAACCTGGTGAGACAGAGCAGTGTCTGGAAAGTATTGAAGGTATTCACAAGGCCGTGGTACTGCCTCGTTCACGACGAGAATCCTGTGCGGAAACTCCTGGTCATTATGATTACCTGGTCGCTTGGTATATTGGTGATCAGACAATCGATGAAGCTGCCATACAGCAACAGTTGAGCCAGAAGCTCCCCGCTTATATGGTGCCTGTTGCCTATATTCGGATGGACTGCTTTCCGGTAACCGCCAACGGCAAACTTGACACCAGAGCTCTGCCAGAGCCGAAGCGACAAATTACCGAGGGTTACGTTGCCCCTGCCAGCGCCACCGAAGCTCGACTTTGCCAACTTTGGCAGTCACTTCTTGCCATTGAACAGGTGGGTATTCACGACAACTTCTTCCACCTCGGCGGCGACTCGCTGCTGGCCATACGACTATGCCAGCAGATCAGTAATGACCTGTCACTTGATGCCCCGGTGGCTCTGCTGTTCCGATACCCGACAATCGCCGGGCTGGCACCACAACTGGCTCGACAGATAGCGACCATTCCAGCCCGGGGCCTGGATCATGGGCCGATGTCATTTGCCCAACAGCGGCTCTGGTTTATCGAACAGTTCGAACAGGGGACATCCGCCTACCATATTCCCCTGCTGTTCCGAATTACCGGAACAAACGACAGTGAACTATTGATCTGGGCCATGCAGCAGTTAGCCATCCGCCATCCGAGTCTGTGCACCCGGTTTTTTATCAACGACCGGGGCCTGCGGATTCAACAGGTGGGTGGGGATGCCCTGACGGTTGAACGTCGCCAGACGTTGCCGGATGAACTGGGCGACGCTCTGGCAAAGATCATCAGTACCCCCTTTGACCTGGAACGCAACTATCCGCTGCGGGTTGCCCTGTTCAGCACTGGTGAATATCAGGTACTGCTGTTGCTGTTCCACCACATCGCTATTGATGGCTGGTCTCTGGACATCTTGTGCCGGGAGTTGGCCACGCTTTATCAGGCAGGATTGAGGGATCAGGCCGCCATGGAAGCAATTCTGCCGCCTCTGCCCATCAACTATCTGGATTTTACCCTGTGGCAACAGGAGGTATGGCAGGAAAGCCTGATGGAACAACAGAGCCAGTGGTGGCAGCAACA
>JAQFVO010000624.1 GCA_027942505.1 Endozoicomonas sp.
CAAAAAACGCCTTGTCAGGGAAGAATTCGTCCGGGTAGGTTTCGCCGGTATCCTCATTCACCACAGGCATCGGGTCTTGCCGGCACATGGCGCAACGCCGTGCGCCTGAGGACTGGGAAATAAAAGACTTTGCAATGCACTCCAGGTGGTAGCGATGGCCGCAACGAGCTTTGACAACAGCAGACACCACATCACGGCCATGAAAATCGTTACAACAAATGGGGCAGGGATCGTCCTGTTCGGGTACAGAAGATCCTTTTGGAGACGGGGAACAGCAACGAGTATCCATCGTCAAAACAACCGTATCTGCCAGATAAGGGATACAGGGTAGGGACTCTGAGGCGAGGCGGAACAAAAAAATACTCTGAGGCAGGCGTTGGCTCTACTGCACGAGCCAGAAGCAATAGAAAAGGGTAACCTTGCAGGCCGGCATTACCGGATTAACGCCAGCAGGTCGAGTTATCAGGTGAGAACCGGTTCCCGATTGGCCGCCGCCTCAGTCAGAAAGCTGACAACATCGTGGTGCCCTTGCCGGAGCGCCCACATCTCGGCCGTCAAGCCTCTGGTCGTGACATCATGGACATTGGCGCCGTTCTCAACCAGAAGCCTGACAACCTCCAATTGCCCTGTCTCGGCTGCCCAAATAAGGGGCGTCGAGCCATCAGTCGTGGCCACATTGACATCGGCCTCTTGCGCAATGAGGAGCTTAATCACCTCTGATTGCTTCTCCTGGATCGCCCACATCAGGGCTGTCTCGCCATTGACCTTGGCACCATTAACCTTGGCCCCCGCCTCAATCAAGAGCCCAACGGCTGGACAGCCCTGATGTCAGCGGCCCGGCCAGGGCATTCAGCGGTGGTCAAGTTCCTGATTGCGGCAGGGGCCAATGTCAATGATGCCAAGCCCAACGGCTGGACAGCGCTGATATCGGCAGCCCGGTACGGGCGATTAGAGGCCGGCAGGCTCTTGATTGAGGCGGGGGCCGATGTCAATGACACGGCTTGTGGCATCACTGTCCTGATGTTATCGATTCTGAGCAAAAACCCAGAGATGGCCGGACTCCTGATTGACCAGGGGGCCAATGTCGATAGTGTCTCTAACGACTTCACAGCTCTGATGTGGGCAGCCCAGGAAGGACTATTAGAGATGACCAGACTCTTGATTGAGAAGGGAGCCAAT
>JAQFVO010000662.1 GCA_027942505.1 Endozoicomonas sp.
CGGGTGCAACTCTTCACAGATCACTCCATAATGCAGCCCTGAAACAGAAATAATTAACGAGAAACGTCCATGAAGGATATTGCTAAATCCACCAAACTCGATAACGTCTGCTACGACATCCGTGGTCCCGTCCTGCGTGAAGCCAAACGGCTGGAAGAGGAGGGACATCGTGTGTTCAAACTGAACACTGGTAACCCGGCTGCTTTTGGTTTCGACGCGCCCGATGAGATCACCCGGGACGTTATCCGCAATCTGCCACATTCCCAGGGCTATTGTGATTCAAAGGGTCTGTTCTCTGCCCGTAAAGCGATCATGCAGTATTGCCAGCAGAAAAACTTCCCTGCCACCAGCGTGGAGGACATCATTGTTGGCAACGGCGTCAGCGAACTGGTGGTCATGACCATGCAGGCACTGCTGAACAACGGCGATGAGATGCTGATTCCGGCACCTGATTACCCATTGTGGACAGCAGCCGTTCACCTCTGCGGTGGCCGAGCGGTTCACTATCGCAAAGATGAGCAGGCTGACTGGTGCCCGGACATTGCCGATATGCGCAGCAAAATAACGGCAAAAACCCGCGGTATTGTCGTCATCAATCCAAATAATCCAACCGGTGCCGTCTATCCTGACGAGATTCTCAAAGAGATTATCCAGTTGGCCAGAGAGCACGACCTGATCATTTTTGCCGACGAAATATACGACAAGATACTCTACGATGGCGTCGAACACACAGCACTTGCATCGTTGGCGGACGATGTCTTGTGCATCAGCTTTAACGGCCTATCCAAATCCTATCGCGTGGCTGGTTTTCGTGCCGGCTGGCTAGTGGTTTCTGGCCCGAAGGAGAGCGCCAAAGGCTACCTGGAGGGGCTGGAAATACTGTCCTCCATGCGCCTTTGTGCCAACGTTCCCGCTCAGCACGCCATCCAGACAGCGCTTGGCGGCTACCAGAGTATTAACGACCTGATCCTGCCCGGCGGCAGACTCCTTGAACAGCGCAACAAGGCGTGGGAGATGCTGGTCCAGATCCCCGGTGTCAGCTGCGTTAAACCCAAGGGCGCACTCTACCTGTTCCCAAGGCTCGACCCCAAGCGCTACTCCATACACGACGACGAGAAACTGGTGCTGGACTTCCTCTTGCAGGAGAAAGTGCTGCTAGTTCAGGGCACCGCATTCAACTGGCCTGACCCGGATCACCTGAGAGTTATCACGCTTCCACGGGCCGAAGACCTGGAAACCGTGATAACCAAACTGGAAAGATTCCTGAGCCGGTACAGACAGTGACAGAGTCCCGGAAAGCCGGGACTACCGAATAGCAGGCCGCCCTTCCGAAGCGGCAGCTTTACTCCTTGCCCTTCAACGCCTCAACTTCCTGCTGCATGTTGGCGATGAGCATTGTCTTGAACTGGGAGCCGAACCAGTTTTCCAGTTGGTCGCGATCCTTGAGGAAGTCCTCACTGCCCATAGACGACTCATAAGCGCTGTAACGTGCCGCTGCATAACGCAGCGCTGAGCCGATGATCCAGGATGCCCGTTTCTCTTTCTGCCCCATCTGGTTCGCCATGGCAATAAACTTGTTAGCAAGTTCTACCATTTCCAGTTGTGCCTTTTTGTCTTCTTCTGGTGTAGTTTCTGAATCCATTGATTAGCCATTCACTTTGTTTTAAAAAAAAGTAACCAAGCTGGTTACCGCCCAGGTAATACCGCACTTCACAAGCAGAGACCGATGTCGAGAGTGGCAACAAGCCCAGCCCGGTCAACCTCTTTTCTTAATCTGTGCAAAGCCTGAACGCGACCTGCGACAACCAGCGAGGCAGAAGCAACGCAGCTGAAGCACAGTGCAAGAACAGACCACTGTTATAAATTTTGACAAAACATTCCGGCGTTGGTTCCCTGAAAAATGTGTTGTCTCAGGGTAGTGCCGGGATGTGTCAACTCCCGGGCATACCCTGTCGGGTGATCTGTGTATTTACTTGAAATGATGCAGCTTCACCCTTATAAATCAGGGGATCGCAAGCCCTACTCTGGCTTCTGTCAGGCGGGCACTACTGTCATGAGGATAAGACAAACTAATGAAGAGAATGCTTTTGTTCCTGGCCACCAATATGGCCGTGCTTCTGCTTGCCAGTGTCACGCTCAATATTCTTGGCGTTGGCAACTATATGAGCCATCAGGGGCTGAACCTTGGCTCCCTGCTGGCCTTCTGCGCGGTGTTTGGCTTTGCCGGCTCTCTGGTCTCTCTTGCCCTGTCCAAACCCATGGCCAAAATGAGCACGGGAACAACCGTTATCGAACAGGCCCGCTCCCCCCGCGAGCAATGGCTGGTCGATACCGTGCGGGAGCTGTCGGAAAAAGCGGGTATCCAAATGCCTGAGGTAGGCATCTTCCCCTCCCCTGAAGCCAATGCCTTTGCCACCGGCTGGAACAAAAATGCTGCACTGGTTGCCGTCAGCGAGGGGCTGCTGGAACGCTTCAATCACAATGAGGCCAGGGCAGTAATCGGCCATGAAATCGGCCATGTTGCCAACGGCGACATGGTCACGCTCGGCCTGATTCAGGGTGTTGTTAATACCTTTGTCATGTTCTTTGCCCGGATAATCGGTTATGCCGTGGACTCATTTCTGCGCCGGGATAACGATGAAAGCGGTGTTGGCATCGGTTACTACATCACCACGTTTGTCGCTGAAATTGTGCTTGGCTTCCTGGCCAGCGCCATCGTCATGTGGTTCTCTCGACAGCGCGAATTCCGGGCTGACGAAGCGGGTGCTGAGTTGGTCAGTCGCACCGATATGATTGCTGCGCTCGAACGTCTGCGTGGTGAATACGCAGAGCCAGACACCATGCCCGACTCGATGACCGCTTTCGGTATTCGCAGCGGGGCACGCAGTGGCATAGCGGCGTTGTTTGCCAGCCATCCACCCCTGGAGCAGCGCATCGAACAGCTGCGCGCCCACCGTTAGTCCTAAACACCGAGGCACTGAGGAAAGGATTTTTTCCGTGCCTCCCTGGCAAGTTTTTATTGGATAACATCGAATGTGTAGGTTTCGGGGTTTTCTGGCCTTGCATCTCCCCAGAGGCAGAAACTTTCAACCTTAATTTCTTGCAATCCTCGCTACAGGCGCTATTCCCGGACAGCCTCCTAGCTAGATGCACAGGTCCCTGTTTATAATGGATCTTTTGATCAGAACCAATTGATATGCATTTTTTGTCACCGGAAGCTCTGCCCCCGGAGCCGGTCTGGATTAACAACAATCAGTTGCTGGACAACCATTGCCAAAACTGGTCAAATCTCCCCGCAATTGCTCTGGACACGGAGTTTGTCCGCACCAGCACCTTTTATCCGCAACCGGGCTTGATTCAGGTAAGCAACGGTCAGGCGGTTTACCTGATCGACCCTCTGCTGATCAACGACTGGCAGCCTCTGGCCAGACTGTTTGATCACGGTGGCACAGTGAAAGTGCTGCACGCCTGCAGCGAAGACCTGGAAGTGTTGAAGCTGCTCACTGGCACTGTGCCCAGACCGCTGTTTGATACCCAGCTGGCGGCTGCTTTTGCCAACCTTGGCTTCTCCCTGGGCTACCAGAGTCTGCTGAAACAGCTACTGAATACAGACCTGCCAAAAGACGAAACCCGCTCCAACTGGTGCCAAAGACCCTTGACACAAGCGCAGGTCCGTTATGCCAGTCTGGATGTACTGCATCTGCTGGAGGTTTATCAACAACTGCAACAGTTACTGGTCAAAACAGTAAAACAGCCCTGGCTGGAGGATGACTGTCTGGCCCTGACGCTGAACGTACTGTCCCACGATCCCGATAACGCCTGGAAAGAGGTGAAAAAAGCCTGGCAACTGCGCCCTGCGCAGCTGCTGGTGCTCAAAACACTGTGCCACTACCGGGAAGTGACTGCACGCCAACAGGATGTTCCCCGTAATCGGGTTATTCCCAAAGGCAGTCTCTGGCCCATGGCAAGGTTCAATCCCACTACCATGAGCGCGCTAAAAAAAATACCGGGCATGTCACCTGCTATTATCCGCAACCAAGGTGAAAAGATACTGGCCATTATTCAGCAAGCCAACCAGATGCCTTCGGAACGGAGGCCGGAAAAATTGCCTCTGCCACTGCCTAAAACGGCGCGGGATATGGGCAGCCTGATAAAATCACTGCTGGTCAAACGCTCTGCAGAACTGGAATTACCGTCAGAGCTGTTAATGTCTAACAGGCTGACCAAGCCGCTGCTCCGGGGCTGGGTGGAAGATGGCCGGTTCACGTTGCCAGATAGCCTGACCGGCTGGCGGCGTGATATCATCGGCGTCCCCCTGGTTGCGCAGCTCAATCAACTGATCCAGACAGAACAAGGCTCTGAATGACGTCGCTGGTTTCTATTTACAAAAGTCCCAAGCGTGCAGAAATGTACCTTTACCTGTACAAATCCGCATCGGTGGAGAAAACGGTGCCGGAGCCTCTGCTCAAGGCTTTCGGCAAGCCGGAACATGTTTTCGATCTGTTACTGACCCCGGCAAAAAAACTGGCCCGGGCTGAAACGGCCTGTGTGCTTGCCGCGTTAAACGACACTGGTTTCTACCTGCAGATGCCCCCACCTGAGCAGGATGATTACCTGGTCACCCTGCCCGATGAACTTCTTTCCCTGAACGACCCTGTATAATGACTGACTCACAACCGACCCAGCCACCGTGGTGGACAACAAAAACCCTGGAGCAAATGACGCCGGAAGAGTGGGAAAGCCTCTGCGACCGCTGCGGTCGGTGCTGCCTGCACAAACTGGAGGATGAAGAGAGTGGTGAGGTTTACTACACCAGCGTCGCCTGTACTTTATTGGATACCAACAGTTGCCAGTGCAGGGACTACCCCAATCGCCAACAGATCGTCCCAGAGTGTACGACATTGACCACCAGGGATATCGCTCAGTTCCACTGGCTTGTGCCAACCTGCGCCTACCGCCTGATCAGTGAAGGGCGACCACTGTTCGACTGGCATCCGCTGGTGTCCGGCAGTAGTGAGTCGGTACACCAGGCGGGTATTTCTGTGCGGGGCTGGGCGCTGTCAGAAAATGACCTCGCCGGGGACGATCTGAGAGACTATATCATCCCCCACACCATGCTCGATTAGAGGCCCGGGCCAACGCCTTCCCATGATGAAACAAACTGGCTGGTCGTCATTGCCGGCACTTTTTTTTCATTACCTCCTGGCGTACCGAGGTAGACAAACCCAAGCAGCTGTTCATTGTCCGCTAAACCTAAACCCCTGGCTAAAGCAGGCTGATAACACAGCTCACCGGTTCGCCAGATGGCCCCTACCCCCAGGGCGTGAGCAGCGAGAAGCAGAGACTGAACAGCCGCAGCCAGAGACATTTTCTGCTCTATCTCCGGGACTTTGGGGTGTTCCTTTAACGAACAGATCGCCAGCACCAGGGTTGGTGCCCGCAGGGGCGTAGCCCTGATTCGAGCCTGAGCCTCCTCTGAGAGATCAGGCTGCCCGGCCACAGCGACCCGCACCAGCAGCTCACCCAGAGCATGACGCGCATCGCCACTGATCGTCAGAAAACGCCAGGGACGCAGGCGAGCATGGTCTGGCGCCCTCAGTGCGGCCTGAAACATGATGTCAAGGGTCGCACCATCCGGCCCCGGCTCTTGCAATATGGGCGACGAGACTCTTTCCAGCAGCAACTCAATAGCATCCATCTGTAATCCCCTTACCAGCGAATTTAGCCATATCCTCCCCCGCTTGCACTGCTCTTATGTAACTGGCCATATGGAAGTTAGCTACTTATTATCCTCAAGCCCATAACTTGTCTCAAGGTGATATTTCAGCATGTATTCTCTGCGCGCTTCCCTGCCTGCCTGCTTGGCTACCTCCCTGGCCACCAGCGTGGCTTTCTGGTGATCGTGAGAACGTGCCAACTCTTCCTTGTAGGCTCTATATTTAGCGTTCACGTAGGCCAACCGGTATCTCTTACCCCCCGCCATTACCGGCGTATAGTTAAAATCCTTGCGGGTTTGCCCGGGGTTTGTCAGCAACTCTTTTTTGAGCTGTTCTCGCGCTTTGTGACCAGCACTGCGCCCTGCAGCTTTCGCCATTTGCATGTTACCAGAACGTGACAACTCCCGGTTTCGCTCGGTGCGATAAGCGG
>JAQFVO010000713.1 GCA_027942505.1 Endozoicomonas sp.
TCAGGGAAGCGACTTGGAAGCCCTGAAGAAAGAGTGAACACACTGAATGAGACGTTTTTGCCCAGGGTATTGTCAACCTGCTGTGGGCGGCGGCGAAACTGGTGGACCATGGTTTGGAACTGACGCCAGAGTTCAACAGGTTCCTGGCCGCCTTGTTACCCCACGTGAGCACATTGCAAGGCCAGTTTATTGCCCAGGGTATTGCCAACCTGCTGTGGGCCATGGCGAAACTGGTGGACAAAGGGTATCAGCTGACACCACAGCTTGAGGATGTTTCGGCTGCCCTGTTGCTTCGAGTGTACGAACTGAAAGACCATTTTATTCCTCAGCACATCGCCAGCCTGCTGTGGTCCGTGGCGAAACTGGTGGACCATGGGCAGGAGCTGTCTCCAGACGTGTTCGAGGCCGTGGCAGTTCTGCAGCGGTTGAAAGACCATTTTATTCCCCGGCAGATTACCAACCTGCCGGAGTACCAAAGCGAAACTGGCGGAGAATGTGCAGGCGCTGAGTTGAGAGTTGAGCAAGAGTGGCAAGATTCGTGTTTGTCCCTGGCAACATTAAAAGCTGGCTTTAACCAATAGGCGTTTCTAAGGAACTTACAGACAGAGCGATAGTCTACCAACTGCGTTTTTTCCCGGATAATGACCCATGAACAGTGGTGCTGCTGGTTGGGGATACCCACGACCAGGTAACTCGAATCATCATCAGTTGGATAATAAAGTCACTTCTGCCAGCCAATGGTCACACAGTGTCAGATACTTTTCGCCGGGGAGTAAACGGACTCTGGCCACTGATCAGGTATGCCATGCGCCACCGGCAAAGAGACGTCTGGTGGCCGTTGATCAAGATTTTGACTCTCTGGTCAACCCAAAAAAGGTACAAGAGCTGCGAAAAATATCGCAGCGTTTCCGTAAGCACTACGATGGGAGAGTGCATGGCAGATTTGCCTCGCAGGTTAAAAATTACGCGGCAAGTCGCCAAAGGCCATTGAATCAACAGGAACAAAATAGCCTGATTCCGTGCCTGCAAGAATTTAAACCGGCAACGCACTGGAACTGGCTTAGTCTGACGACAGTAACCCATGCATTGACTTCGGCAGGCATTTTTACCCAGCAACAATGCACCCATCAAACTCTCTGGAGTACTCAGGCAGTGCTGTTAATGAGCCTGCTCGAGGTCGTGCGTTATAAGTGCAGCTTAAAACCCGAAGTCAGTGGTATTGATGCCATGGGTATCGCCAACCTGATTTGGGCCATGACCAGAGTGGTGGTTAATGACCAGACGCTGATTCTGAATTGCAAAGAAACCGTGGTCGTTTTGTTACCTCATGTGATCGCACTGAAAGCCTGTTTTGCCCCTCAGGAAATATCCATCCTGCTCTGGTGCATGGTGAAACTGCCGGAGACAGATCAAGCGCTGTCACCACAGCTAAAACCAGTCGTGGTAGCCTTGTTGCCCCGGGTTAACCCATTGAGGGACCAGTTCAACGCTCAGGGTATCGCCAACTTGCTGTGGACGATGGTGAAGCTGCTGGATAACGACCAGGAGCTGGCAACAGAACTCAAAGAGACCGTTACCTCTTTGTTACCTAAAGTGCCGGCACTGAAAGACCGGTTCAATGCTCAGGGGGTAGCCAATCTGTTGTGGGCCATGGCCAAACTGGTGGATAACGGCTACGGGCAGACAGCAGGGATACCATGGGCCGTGGCCGCTTTATTGCCTCGAGTAAGCGCACTCAGAGACTGTTTTGTTGCCCAGGCTGTTACCAATGTGTTGTGGGCCATGGCAAAACTGCTGGATCACGGATATGAGTGGACAGTGGAACTCAAAGCGGCCGTGGCTACCCTGTTACCCCGAGTCAGTGCCCTGAAAGACCAGTTTGTTGCTCATGGTAACACGATCCCGGTGTGGGCCATGGCAAAGCTGGTGGAAAAAGGGCAACCGCAGAGTCCAGCGTTGCGGGCGGCCCTGGTCAGCGTGTTACCCCGGCTGCACCTGTTGAAAGCTCAGCTCAGTGCTCAGGAGATCTCTATTGTGTTTTGGGCTGCGGCCAAACTGGTGGAAAATGGCCATAATCTGTCACCCGAGTTTCAACAGGTTCTGCCTGCGTTGTTGCCCTGCGTCATTGTCTCGAAGGAGCAATTTGTCGCTCAGGGTATCGCTAACCTGTTGTGGGCTTGGGCAAAACTGGTGGAGAAAGGGCATGGGCTGGAGTTGACCGACGCCCTGGCAGCCCTGTTGCCCCGGGTGAATGCCTTGCAAGCTTCCTTCAACGCTCAGGAGATCGCCAGTCTGATGTGGGGTATGGCGAAACTGGTGGGCGATGGTCAAGAGTTGACCCCGGAGTGTCACGAGGCCCTGGTTACCCTGTTGCCCCGAGTGCAGGCATTAAAGGATCAGTTTAACACTCAGGCTACCGCCAATCTGCTATGGGCCATGGCGAAACTGGTGGAAAATGGTCAACAGCTGACGTCGGTATTCAACGACACCGTGGCTGCCATGCTGCCTCACGTAAAGGCGCTGCAAGCTGATTTAAATGCTCAGGAAACCACCAATTTGCTGACTGCCACGGCAAAACTGGTGGGCCATGGGTATGAAGCGCTGGAAGAGACCATCTTCAGCCTGCTGCGCCAAGTGCGCGTACTGAAAGACCGGTTTAACCCTCTGGGTGTCACTAGCTTGATGTGGGCTTTGGCCAAACTGGTGGAGAACGGGCAGACATTGTCGCCTGAGTTGCAAGAGGCTGTGGCCGGCCTGTTGCCTCGCGTGAATGTACTGAAAGAGCAATTTAATGGTAAGAAGTTTGTCTGCCTGTTGTGGGCCATGGCAAAACTGGTGGACGGTGGATATGGATGGACATTAACGCTCAAAGAGACTGTGGCCAACGTGTTAGCCCTTCTGCCGGCAATGAAAGATCAATTTATTGCTCAGCACATTTCCAGCTTGCTGTGGTCCGTGGCGAAACTGGTGGACAACGGGTATGAACGGACACCAGCGCTCAAAGAGACCGCGGCAACGCTGATATCCTGCGTAAATGGGTATGAAAACCAATTTGTTCCCCAGCAAATTGCCAGCCTGCTGTGGTCCATGGCCAAACTGGTGGACAATGACCAGCATCTGCCATCCGGGTTGCCACTGGTTCTGGCCGCTCTATTGCCTCAGGTTATGGTGTTGCAGGATCAATTTGACGCCCAGGGTATTGCCATCCTGCTGTGGTCTATGGCCAAACTGATGGACAATATCTATGAACGTATACTGTCGCCCAGAGAAGGGATGGCCACCTCGTTGACTGGCAGCAACCCAGAGAAAGACCGATTGGTTCCCGAGTATGTTACCAGCCTGTCGTGGGTCATAATGCACGACAACAGTCAGACGCTGCTGGCACAGTTCAGAGCGTCTGTGGCCACCTTGTTGCTCCGGGTGAAGGTATTTAAAGGCCAGTTTAACGCCCAGAGTACCGCCAACCTGCTGTGGGCCGTGGCGAGACTGGTGGAGAACGGGCAGGAGTTAACAGCAGACGTCAGAGAGTCGGTGGCTACCCTGTTGCTGCAGATGAACGAACAGATCGTTGATTTCAAACCTCAGGAAATTGCCAATTTGCTCCGGGCCATGGGTGCCTTTGGCGATCTCATCAATACAGCAGCAACAGAGGCTCTGGTTGAGTCTCTGCCTTATAAACTCGATAACTATGGCCAATTCTCGCTCGATGAATTGTTAATGTCTCTCTGGGGGCTGCTGGCGTGCAGCGCCAGATGTTATCTGGAGGGCGATACCCGACATAAAAACGACCTGTTTGAGTGTCAGATAGACCGGTTGTTTTCTCATCTGGACAATGAATCCATTGACGTTGAGCAGAAAAAAACGATTATGGCTCAGGCTTCTGGCTGGCTTGGGAGGGCGTGTCGGTTCGAGCCACACTACCTGACAAGGAATTCAAAATCTCAATCTGTCTTTTGTCAGCAGCTCCAATCAGAGCTGCCATCTGTGCAAATTGTGCAGGAGAAGAGCTTGCACTCGTTGCCACCGGTTGACTTGTTTCTGCCGGAATACAATATCGCCATCGAGATTCAGGGGCCTTCACATTACGTGGGTCATGATTTTCAAACCAGAAATGGCTCGACCCTGCTGAAGATAGCCCTGCTGCAAAAAGCGGGATACGATGTTCTGGAAATCCCGGTGAACCAGCTTGATCATCCTGAGTCAGTTAAAAGATGTATTGCACAAATTCAGCAAAAGACTGGTATTTTACCAGGTGATGGTTTGTCTTTCCTTGATATCAAAGGGATGTGGCAGAGTTTGGCGCCTGCAAAAATTCGGCAAAAAAAATGCACAATGAAACTCAGCGGGAATGGCTGACAATACACGGGAAGAATAAAAAAAGGACAGCCAATTTTTCCCAGTCGAAAAATTTATGGGTGTCCTGTTCTTTAGCCTCCTGTTCCTTATCTTTCCTTAGATTACTACCCTTTATTATCCTGTCCTAAACTGCTGATTCCTTCCCCCATGGACAATTTAGTAAGAGCATAAATAACGGTTTGGGTGATGTTGGACAACACATCAAAATCAACTTCACTGATATCGTCACATGCTCTGTGGTAACAGCCGGTTTGATGATGTGGCCCCGCGGTAATGGTTAATGCAGGTATATCTTCATGGTAAAACGGGCCGACGTCTGTCCAGTCGGGCCTTGGCTTAATAAAGGCATAATTTAT
>JAQFVO010000774.1 GCA_027942505.1 Endozoicomonas sp.
TTATTTATTCAACATAATTATTTCGACAAACACATAAAGAACAATTGGTTATTAATTGATAGGATGCCGCTATTTACTGGCATAGTGCGGGGAACATTTGCAGGCATGGGCCGACCAGCAACCGTAACGATAAACCTTGATGCGCTGCGTCATAACTACCGGATTGCACAGCAATTGTCGTCAATAGGCAACGGCGAGGTGATGGCTGTGGTAAAGGCAGACGCATACAGCCACGGCGCAACAGCCTGTGCCACAGCACTGGCAGATATTGCCAGTGGGTTTGCTGTTGCCTGCATTGAGGAAGCGCTGGAGCTACGTGCCGCCGGCATCAAACAGCCAATACTGTTGCTGGAAGGTTTTTTCGAGCCGGCTGAACTGGACAATATCGACCAGTATCGCCTGGATACGGTTATCCACCATCAGTACCAGCTTGATGCTCTGGTCGCTCATCCACTGGAGCACCCGGTTCGTGTGTGGCTGAAAATGGATTCTGGCATGGGCCGGGTTGGCTTCGTCCCTGGTGAATACCGACGGGCGTGGGAACAACTGAGCAGCCTGCCCTGGGTACGAGATATCGTCTTGATGAGCCATTTTGCCTGTGCTGATGAGGACGGCGGCGAACACGCCCGGGGGCAACTGAATACCTTCAACACCAACACCTGCGGCTTGCCAGGCCGACGCAGCCTGTGCAACTCAGCCGCCGTGGTTGCCTTGCCTGAGGCCAGAAGTGACTGGAACCGTCCGGGCCTGTTGCTGTACGGCGTATCACCTTTTAGCCAGCCTAACGACATTGAGCAGATGATCCAACCCGTAATGGAACTCAGTTCAGCCGTCATCAGTATAAAAACCATCCCCACCGGCAGCCCCGTTGGCTACGGCAGTCAGTGGACAGCTCAGAGACCAACACGCATTGGGGTGGTTGCCATCGGCTATGCCGACGGCTATCCACGACATGCCATTAATGGTACTCCTGTTCTTATCAATGGCCTCAGGGCACCACTGGTGGGTCGGGTGTCGATGGATATGTTGACGGTAGACCTGACTGACCTGCCACAGGTTCAGATTGGTGATCGTGCTGTTTTGTGGGGAGCGGATCTGCCGATTGGTGAAGTCGCGCAAAAAGCCAATACCATTCCCTACCAGTTGCTGTGTAATTTAAACCGCGTGCCAGTGCACTACCAGGGGGCATTTATGGCCAACTTTGCCGATTTTCGCCAGGCGCTTGTCTAGGAGGTTGTCCGAGAATAGCCTGCCCTGGGCGGCAACTGCTCCTGCCAGCTCCTGCATCCATGCAGTCGTGCGGTTGCTCTCGCAATCCTCGCTACGGGCGCTATTCTCGGACAGCCTCCTTGCCCACATCAACTCTTACTACGCCCTCGGCTGTTGGACTGGCCAAAACATGGCCAGCAGGCGGCTTCTTCCTTGGCATTCCCCAGGATGATGGCACACACAGGTTGATCATTTTTGAGGGCACTTTGCTCAGGTGTCAAACCAAGACGGCAGGCAAGATCAATCCGGATCCCCGGAACTGCCAGAAGCTCCAGCAGACATTCAAGTTGGCCATGACTTGCCGCCAGGTGAAGGGCGGTCAAACCTTTTTGACACTGCCTGTTAATGTCGATTCCCGACGCTCTGGACAGTAACCGCAGACAAGCGACAGCGCCACTCTTGGCCACCCTGTGCAGGGGCGGCAAACTGTCATACCGGGCCGCAAGATTGACCATAATGCCTGGTGCTTCGAGTAACTTTTTTATGCAATCAACATTGCGATTATCCGCTGCAATCTGGAGTGCGGTCAGGCCAAGGATGGTGATTTTATTGACATCAACGCCAGGCGTGTGCACCAGGGCAGCGACACACGCGGGTTTATTTGCCTTGACGGCACTGTGCAAGGGCGTCAAGCCTTTGTACGACGGCAAGTTAACGTCGGCATTGCCAGTCTTGAGTAATGCCCGCAGGCAGTCACATTTACCGTACTCAGCCGCGAGACTCAACGGCGTCTTACCTTCGTGCGTTAGCGCATTGATGGCAATGTCCGGCATCTCCAGCAAAGCATTGGTGCATCCGGGAAATCCTTCACGAACGGCACAATGAAGTGGCGTCAGCCCATGAGGATTTGCAGCATTGACGTCAATTCCGGGCGCGGCCAACAAAGCATGGACGATTTCAAGGGAATCTTCGCAAACAGCTTGGTTCAGGGGAGAACAGCCATCAAGCTTGTGATTCACATCAATACCTTGCACACCCAGCAATGCCCTGGCACAGTCCTTGAAGCCCTTTGCACAACAGATGTTCAAGGCAGTACCACGCTCTTCGGTAACGGCATTGACCTGCAAACCTTCGTGCTTAAGCAGCAGTTGCAGGCACTCCAATTGGTTATGCAAGACAGCTTGATGTAAAGGAGTGGTACCTTCACGGCCTGGTAAATTAACGTCAATGTCTGGCCTTTTAAGCAGCTCCAGAAGGCACTGGTCAAAACCTTTCGAGGCAGCAAAGTGCAAAGAGGTATAGCCATTTGTCGATGTCGCATTAACACCCACACCAGGCTGGGCCAGCAAAACTTTGAGACACTCCAGCCGGTTTTTTTTGGCAGCGCAGAACAGAGGTGTCCCGCCGTAGTCGTAAGTGGTCTGGTTTAATTGAATCTTCTCAGCCTTGAGTAACTCCTGAAGACATTCGACATGACCAAAATAGGCAGCAGTGCACAGGGGCGTCCAGCCCTTATTGTTCGTTACATTTACATCAATGCCCCTGGCGGCAACCAACGCCCTGACACACAAATGGTGGTTTTCACTGACGGCACTGAGTATCGGTGTAGAGCCAAAGCGTTCCCGAACGTTGACGTCGACGCCCGGGGCTGCCAACAACAGGCGCAAGGCAGCAAGTTGACCGGTGTGAGCCGCCATCTGCAGAGGTGAAAAATCCCCATCTGGCCTTTTGTTGACATCAATATCCTCTCTGGTTAACAAGGCTGCGATGATAGCCTGCTGACCATAGTGAATGGCCCAAACCAGTGGTGTACGACCACGGTTGTCCTGCGCGTTGACAGCAACACCCGGTAATTTCAGTAGCACCCTGACAACCATTTGGTATCCCCGGCGCACAGCATGATGCAGAGGCGTAGAGCCGTTGCCATCTGGACGGTTAAGGTCTGCTGGTGCCAATGACTGCAAATATATCAACCCACCCAAACCACCAGGAGACTCATGAGAGAACTGACCGCACTGACACGCAAAGCGAATAGCTGCCTGACAGTGGCCAGTTAACAGCAGATTGATTACCAGTTCCGTCTGCCCCAGGCGAAATGCCTGCATGAACAGTCGCTCACAATCCTGGGGGGTGAACAGCTCAACTATCTGTTGCCTGGTAAATTCAGCAATTTCCCAGCTTTGCAGCCGTGAGGTGATCGGTGAGAGAGCAACACCAGCACTGTGCAGTTGTGAGAGCACGGGCTGCAGCAAAGGAGTATGGATCAGCCAGTCAACATAGTTGAGGGCAGTTAGCGTCGTGGAGCCAAACCTGAAAACAGTGGCAACGTGGTAGCACACACGGTGGCTCAGCGCCTCCCGGAACCCGGTATCACCATAAACCAGTTTTTCCCGCAGTTGTTCAGTCAGCGCTTTCATGACCGTATCCGGCAGCAGGTTAAGCTGTTGGCGTACGGGGGGGCTCAGGAAAAATGCGGCAATATCTTCTGCGTCCCCGGTTTGTCCCATTGCCTGGGTCAGCAGAGCGTAGGCGGTCAATTCAGGCCAGGTACTGAAATCGATGGAGAGCAAATGTGGCAGTTGCAGGGAGATGAATTCGTCAGGCGTAAACGCACACCCCTGTCCGGGGTGTAGCGGGCAGGCTGATTCAAACACCCAGAAATAGAGCTGATTGATGGTGCCGATATACGTCGAAGTGTCACCACAACCACTGATATCGGCAAAAACGACAGTGCTAGCTCGGTAGAAATGTGCAGTAATCCAGGCCAACATTTTTTCCCAGTGACGCTTGAGGTGAAAACTGTCGTCGATGGTACAGTCCATCACCACCGTCAAATCAATGGGGTTATCCGTGGTGGTCCCCATCAGGCCATTCATGGGGCCGAAGACGTGACTGTTGAGCGCATTGACACCAATAGCCGTATTTTCTTCAGCCCCGGCTGGCCGGTTCAGCCAGTGGGAACAACCTACCCTGGTCAACGTGGCAATCAGCTGAGCGGACCAGTCATTGGCTATCTCGCGCAGTACGGTGCAGGCGTTGACGGACATGCGGGCAGAGGCCAGAAAACTGGCCAGGTCTTGATCATTTATGTAAGCCTGCGCTAGCGAATCGTCGATAAAGTGCAGCGCCAGGCTGTCACAGTAAAGGTTGTGCAGGCCATTGAACCAGTGCACCTCCATACCTTTTGGAACGCAGTGGCCACCCTGATACTTCTGTAACATGAAAGAGTGAACAAAAGCACGATACAGATCGCTTCGGGCTTTATACAGTCTGTCGTCAAGCCCGTTGGCAGAAGCTGCCTGTAGATTCAGCAGGCCGGCAGAAAAACGACTATGGACGCCTGGCAGGCAGAGATCAATACCATCAAAGCATTCACACAGCAGGGCGGCAACATAGTCATTGCCAGCTCGATGTTGGTCTGACACCGGCAATGAGTACGCATCCCGCTCATGAATACGTAATTGCAATACCAGTTGTCGGATATGAAACCGGGTTTCCCGATAAATGGGCAGCAATGTATCGAAGTCAGTCTCTGCTGGTTCGCGAAGTTTTTTGTGGAAACTGTCTAACGCCTGATCAAACTGATCACTGACATACCGGTGGGCCAGGCGCTTCAGCTCACGAATATCACATAGAAACTGCGTCTTAATACCCTGAAAAGCAGGCTCATCAAGCAACTGCTGATAGCTGGTTACCGGTGGCAGTTCGATAAAGTGGCTCTGCTCTGCTTCGATTGGCTCAAGCCTGACCGGCGGCTTCCAGGGTTGAAAAAGTCTTGAATGACTGATCGTAGGAGACGACAACATGACATTTAGGCCGATGATCCTGTGAATCGTTGCAAATCAGCTGGGAGGGGTAACCTGCGGACCATCTCAGCTGGTGCACCTTGATAGTTGCGCCTTGGACAGACTGACAGTTACAAAGTTCAGATGCATTGCCGGTGACTGTTTCGCTCTCACCAGCTCCCATCGGGTTTATCAATTGCTCGACTTGAAACCTGCTTGTTCTGGTGCCTGTTTATCAAATCTCCCGCGATACTCCGCTAATAGGAGTTGTCTTTAAATAATGTCCACATTGCAGGACAAGTCCCAATAGGTCACGCACCCGCCTGCCGGGAACTTTTTCGATCATTTTTCATCGAAGATCAGACCTGTCGATCAGGTTCCACCCTGACAATGTTTGCCTGTCAGGAATCCCCCATAACAATATGGATTTCGGGAATTAAAATGGACACTAACAGCACTCAGATTCTGATTAAACTCTTTGACCATATCCTTAGCGTTGGTGGCTGTGACCCTCGCAACTGTGGCATTGATCGTCACCGTCAGCTGGTCTTTGGCCGACAAGTGAACGAGACAGAAAAAAAACGCCTGATGTCGGCCATTTGCAAACATCCCGCCCTGTCTGAACTTGTTGCCAAACGCAAGGTTGTTTTACCGGTGGATATTGCCCCCTTTCTGGCGCCATCGACCCTCAGTTCAACGCGGACCCGAGGGGCTACAAGTCGGGCAGAGTTCAGTAAGTCATCAACAGAAAAATCACCTGGCGGTGTTGAACTGGCACTTTGTTCCGGAGGCTTGCTGGGTTTCGCCAAGAAGGTGAATCATCAGCAACAGGTATACTCGCTGGTCAGCTCTGTGGGTGCTGGCAACTCATTTACCGGCGGGATCGCCAAGGCGTTGGCCGATGAAGCTGGCGAGAGTTACTACCGCAAATCATCGAAATATTTACTCGCTCCCGGGCAGTGTTACACCTACTCCTGTAGCGGCAGAAGGAAATTAGCCAGCGCCAGCCTCAATCTGTGCCAAAGCATTCATAACCTTAACGTTCCACATAGTGGGGAGCAGAATTATCACCAAACCCTTGTTAGCACTTTCGTGAATCTGTTTGCAGAGGCTCACGACCGTGGTGTTCAATCGCTGCTGTCCTGCTTTGTTGGCTGCGGCCAGGGTGGAGGTAACGGCAAAGGGTTGGCCCGGGCAATACACACGGCACGTAATGAGTTTCTCAGCAACAAGGGTGTGAAGGCCCCAAACCTGACTCTGGTGGGTTTAAAAACCCGGACAGATCAACGAATTCACGATGATTTTATTGCCGAATGGAAGCTACTTGGCAAGCCGCACGCACCCGTCAAGTCTTCGGTGCTCTCTGACACCGCACCGAACACAGACATCCCCTCCCGGAAACGCACGAAGATCGCTGCACCTACCCGCACCATAGTCAGTCCCGGCGGCCGTCAAGTCCTGATCCCCGGCCTGCTGGACCTCAGCATGCACCCCGACGGGGGTATGTTTGGCGTCGCCAGAGAGCTGGCAAAAAGGGGGGAATCATTCGCACTGGTCAATGCGGCCAACGACCAAATGCAGCACACCGGCGGTATTGCTCATCAGTTTTCCCACGATCTTGGCTCCCGGTTTGATCGTGATACCCGGCGGACCCTGCCAACCAAAGTCGGACACTGCCTGACTGTTGGCCCCTATGATTACGCTGTTAATCCAAAACATGGCCTGCTCGGTTGTCAGAACATCCACAACGTGGTGGCACCGCGCAAAGGCCAGGCCAATTACGAAGCCCTGTTTGGAGAAGCGTTTGTCAATCTACTGGTTAATGCCAGCAACCATGGCAACACCAGGATCATCTCCTGTTTTTTTGGGTGTGCCATTTTCGGGGGTAACGGCACCGACTTGGCCAAAGCACTTCACGCGGCTTACCTGGACAAACGAGTCCAGTCCCTGGCAAATATTCCCCGGTTGTCGCTCGTGGGCTGGTCTCACTCTCAGTCAGATCAACAGGTTCACGACGATTTCGTCACCACATTGAAACAACTGCTGAGCGATTCCCCCCTGCCAGCCAGCCTCGTTGCCGGGGCAGTTTCAGGCAAGATGACCGAGCGTTTGCAACTGAGTAAAACCTCTGAAACCAGGCCAGAGCCGTCAGCAAAACGCTCAGCACGAGCATCAACCGCCACCGGCGATGACCAGATGATTACTTGTAGCGTCTGCATGGAGTCCAAACCTGAGGACGTCTCGCAAATGGTCAATGACTTCCCGGTCTGCTCAGATTGCACTGAAGATTACCAGGCCGGAGGTATCAGCATTGACAGAATGAATAGACTGTCCGAAGAGTTCACTGCCATCTGCTATGAGCCTGTGCGCATCAGCAGAAGCAGTGAGCCCCTGCCCGGCCATCCTGAGAGCGGTCGCATTATCGTGGTTATCGAGGCAAATGCCCCCGGGACGTTGAGTAATGGCCAAAAGGTGTCAATTGACCACAAGAGAGAGATTCACTACCTGCCCGATAACCCTGTGGGCCGGGAACTTCTTCGTTTACTCAACGTTTTACACGAGCATCAGTTGATCTTTAAGCTGGACCACTCAAACACCCACCGCCGGTTTGGCATAACCTTCAGCTTTCATCTGAAAACCAGGGATTACGGGGGTGTGGTGAATCACGGCTACCCGGACCCTGGTTACCCGCAACGGGCACTGAGTGAGATTGCAGGCATAGCCAGAACCTGCAACCTGGAAAAAGAACTGGATGTAACCAGACTGATTGAGCTGATTGAGAAAGGTTGAATACACAACAGTCACCGTACTCTCAGCCAAAGCGGGCCAGAGCAGCCCTGCGTTCTCGTTCGGAGCGATGCATAAACCACCAACCAACAAAGGCAGCCAGAGATACCACCAAAATCATCAGTGTTGCCATGGCGTTGATCTTCGGTGAAATGCCCAGACGCACCGATGAGAAAACCACCATAGGCAGTGTCGTAGACCCCGGGCCAGAAACAAAGCTGGCAATCACCAGGTCATCCAGAGACAGGGTGAAGGCCAGCAGCCAGCCTGCCGCCAATGCTGGCGCAATGGTCGGGATGGTAATCAGGAAGAAGGTCTGTAACGGCGTCGCGCCCAGGTCCATAGCCGCTTCCTCGATGGAGCGATCCACTTCCCGCAGTCTGGAGCCAACGACCACCGCCACATAAGCCGTTGAGAAAGTGACGTGGGCAATCCAGATGGTCAGCATGCCTCGCTCCATGGGCCAGCCGATCAGGTCGGCCATGGTGACAAACAGCAACAGCAACGACAGACCCGTGATCACATCCGGCATAACCAACGGCGCCGTGAGCATACTGCTGAATGCTGTTCTACCGTGAAACTTGCCGAAGCGATCCAGGACAAAGGCCGATACCGTCCCCAGCACAACAGCCATGGAGGCGGTATAAAAAGCAATGCGCAGACTGGTCCATACGGCCCCCATCAACTGTTCATCCTGAAACAGCTCAAGGTACCACTTGGTGGAAAAACCCGCCCAAACCGTCACCAGCCGGGACGCGTTAAATGAATAAAACACTAGGATAAACATGGGCAGGTAGAGAAAGACCAGCCCGAGAATCAGCATAACGGTGGAAAAGGCAGGCCTTCTCCTGCGAGGCGGTGCACTGGGTGCGTTGGCAACGGATGTCATCACAGGCTGACCTCCAGTTGCTTCACCTGCTGGCGGTTGAAGAAGGCGATCGGCAGACAGAGGATCAACAGCATGATCATGGCCAGGGCACTGGCCAGCGGCCAGTCACGATTATTAAAAAATTCCTGCCAGAGCACCTTCCCGATCATCAGGCTCTCAGGCCCACCAAGCAGCTCTGGAATAACATACTCGCCCACTGCCGGAATGAAGACCAGCATGCAGCCGGCAATAATGCCGCCCATGGAGAGCGGCAAAGTCACCCGGAAAAAACTTTGCCACGGACGACAACCAAGATCATTGGCTGCCTCCAGCAGTGATTTATCCAGCTGGCTCAGGTTGGCATAGATGGGCAGTACCATAAAAGGCAGATAGGCGTAGACAATGCCAATATATACGGCAATATTCGTATTAAGAATTGTCAATGGCTGATCAATTAACCCGCACCACATCAGCAAGTTATTTAACAGGCCATTGTTTTTCAATATGCCCATCCAGGCGTAGATGCGAATTAAAAAAGAGGTCCACGACGGCAGCAACACCAGCATAAGCAGAAGGCTTTGCTGTCTGCCGGCGGCCCGGGCTATGGCGTAGGCCATTGGATAGCCGAGCATAAGACAGAAAAAAGTAGCGATCAGGGCTAACTTGATGGATGTCAGGTAAGCCTGTAAGTACATCTCATCGTCGGCAAGAAACAGATAGTTGCCCATATTCAGGTTAAGCGTCAGCATTTCATCCATGTATTCAACAATGGCTGAATAAGGCGGAATAGCGATTTCGGCAGAAGCAAAACTGATCTTGACCACAATCATGAACGGGACAAGAAAAAACAGCAGCAGCCAGAAATAGGGGACACCAAGCACAAAACGGCGCCCCCACTGCGCCCTTAAGGCATCTACCCTCTCTGGCGCCAAGGCACCGCCGGTCAGTAAATTAGACATGACAGATTCCACATAACATAATCAATCAGGCTTTGTTATTGCACAAAAAGTGCCGGATTAGCTGTTGAGGACAACGCCGCTGTCGTCATCCCAACTGATATAAACTTCATCACCCCAGGTTGGCTTGTCGGCGCTGCGGATCACGTTGGCCATATTCGACTGCACCATCATGCCCGATGGCAGCCGGATGTGATAAACCGAATGCCCCCCAAGATAAGCAATGTCGTGGACCAGCCCCGTGCTCCAGTTATAGTTCGATTCCGGACGCTCCCTGGTTACCATGGTTTTTTCCGGTCTTACGGCAATCCACACCTTGCGATCTTCCAGCGGCGCCATAATACCGTGGCCAATATAAACCGGTTGCTCGATCTGCGCTGAATTGATGATGACGTAACCGGCTTCCTCTTCAACGATTTCACCTTCGAACATATTGACGGAACCGATGAATTCCGCCGTCATGCGGCTGTTGGGGTTCTCATAGATGTCGATGGGTGTCCCCACCTGAACAATCCAGCCGGCATCCATAATGCCGATGCGCTCTGCCATGGTCATGGCCTCTTCCTGGTCGTGCGTCACCATAATGCAGGTGACACCCACCTCCTCGATGATGTCCACCACCTCCAGCTGCATGCGGCTGCGCAGCTTTTTGTCCAGAGCCCCCATTGGCTCGTCCAGCAACAGCAGCTTCGGGCGTTTGGCCAGGCTGCGGGCCAGGGCAACACGCTGGCGCTGACCGCCGGAGAGCTGGTGCGGTTTGCGCCGGGCGTATTTTTCCATGTGCACCAGCTTGAGCATCTCCTGCACGCGCTGGTTGATAATGTCTTTCGCCAGACGATCCTGCTTCAGACCGAAGGCGACATTTTGCTCAACAGTCATATGAGGAAACAGGGCATAGGACTGAAACATCATATTAATGGGGCGCAAATACGGCGGCAGATGGGTTATATTCTGGCCATCGAGGTAAATATTCCCCTCGGAGGGCATGTCAAAACCGGCCAGCATCCTCAATAGCGTCGATTTACCGGAGCCTGAACCGCCGAGCAGTGCAAAAATTTCACCCTGTTTGATGTTCAGGCTGACATTGTCAACCGCAATGACGTCATCAAATTTTTTCGTGATCTGGTCAATTCTGACCAGTATCTCGTTGCCTGAGCGCCCTTTCACCGGCGAATTCGGCGCTGGCGGCGAGACAGATGCAGTGCTCATCTACAGGTTTCTCCACAGCGGAACAGGTTACAAAAACTAAGAAGTGAAATGACTGCGCATTGTCCATAAAAACGTCAGAATTGAAAATGATTTTGCGATAAACCCTGATAGAACATATTAGTAATGCTCACTTGCAGATTCATCATTCGTACCCTAACCTCCGTCAGCTGGGGGCGTTTGGCCCAATAATCACTAGAGAAGCGACAGAAAGATTAGAAGAACGGTTGTCTTGATCAGGCTGTATCTTGTTGCAGCCCGGGCCAACGCCGCCTGACATTGGGATTTTGGCAAGACAACATGCTGGCTGGGCGGCGTTTACTGAAGATGAATTCAGACCTCACTAATCTCTTACGCTATCGTGCGCCACATTTGCTGGTGCCGGATCAGGCATTGCCAGAAAACGACTGAAATCATGAGAAGCCGAAAAGAAGTTGTCCGCCAGTTGGATCGTATCGACCGCAACATTCTCCGGACCTTGCAAGAGCAGGGACGTATATCATACGTTGAGCTGGCAGATAAGGTCGGATTGAGTACTACCCCCTGCATGGAACGGGTCAAGCGTCTGGAAAGGGAGGGCATTATCCAGGGTTACTGCGCCCGTCTTAACCCGAAGTATTTGCAGGCGGGCCTGCTGGTATTTGTGGAAATCAGTCTCTATACCAAATCAGCGGATATTTTTGATGATTTTCGCAAGGCCGTGATCAAACTGCCCAATGTACTGGAATGCCACCTGGTTTCCGGTCACTTTGACTATCTGGTCAAAGCGCGTATTTCCGAGATGGCCTCCTACCGTGAGCTGCTTGGCGATATTCTGCTCAAGCTGCCCGGCGTGCGGGAGTCAAAAAGCTATATCGTGATGGAGGAGCTCAAAGAGACGCTCAGTCTTCCCATTGCTGATTAGTCTCCCAGATGCAGCCCCGGGAAGCTGGTCAAGCTTCCTGGGGTTCGCCCACCATTTGATAATCCCTGATGTAGTAGTTCAGGGCCACCTCGTCTTGGTCAGTAATGCTGCGCAAGGCAAAACCGGCGGCAAACCTGGCCCGGTCGCTGATGGTCTGACACCAGACACACTCTGCCGTTAATGTCACCTTGCGGTCGGTGCCCTTGGGGCCAGGCAGGACAAGAGTAACATTCCTGGCTTCGGAAGGCCTGACCTTCAGGTCAGTGAGAATACTGAAGCCGCCTTTTGAGACATCCTCCAGAGTACCAATGGGCTGACCGGTGTCATTATCAAATACCTCAGACGTTGTTTCCAGGATTTTTCTTGGAAATCGTCGCTTTTCTTGTGTTTTTGACGACATTTTAGCCTCCGGGCGTAAGAAGGAAGAAGGACTACGTTAGCACTATTTACGATAAAAATGCAGCCTTGTCGGATAATAACGCTATTTTCTTACCCCAGAGTAAGGGAGGCAGAATCATGGAAAATACCAACCATCTGTCATCCTCGCGAAAGGAGGGTGTCGCAAAAGCCCCTGAAAAGAAGGGAACCACAAAGACATATATGGTTCGCCCCGGTTTTGCAAGAGTCTGTTTTACTGATTGGTAAACA
>JAQFVO010000811.1 GCA_027942505.1 Endozoicomonas sp.
CCACGCCTGGCTGCTTTTACCATGGCAGCAACGTTGCTGCTGCCGCAATCCGTTTTTGGTAGTGGCCTCAATCGTCAACAGCAGCTGTTCAGTGACGTAGAGACGGCGCTGAACAAGGGTGATTATCAGTTCTACCAGTCGCACCGGTTTGAACTCGATGACTATCCTTTGGCACCTTACCTTGACTACCTCTATCTCTCCGGCAACCTGACCAACCTGAGCCAGAGTGACATTGACCACTTCACCCGCCAGAATGCCGATCTTCCCCAGGCAGAACGCCTGCGTAAAAAGTGGCTGCTGCACCTGGCCAGAAACGACTGGCAAGCTTACCTCAGCGCCTACCGCAAGAGTGACAGCGCACAATACCGGTGCCTGAAAGGCATTGCCCTGGAAAAGCTGGGCGATCAACAACAAGCCTGGCAAGAGGCAAAATTTCTCTGGCTGAATGGCTACTCACAACACTCGGCCTGCGATCCGCTGTTTGCCAGTTGGAAAGCAGCTGGCGGCATGACCCAAAGCTTGATTCTGGCCCGTTTCTGGCTGGCTGTCAGGGAAAACAACCTGAACCTGGCCCGCTACCTGGATAAGTCCATCACCAACGACGCCTATAAGGCATCAACTGAACGCTTCTGGGCGGTGCATAAAAAGCCGGAACTGGTCACCACGTCCAGCTATAACGGCGAGCTGGAGCACCAGCGAACAATTATGCTCCATGGCATCAACAGGCTGATCAGTAAAGATTTTGACCAGGCCGTGGCTACCTGGTTGCAGTTGCGCGAGAAGCACCCATTCACAGAACGGGAACGTTCAGTTATCGACCAGCGCATGGGCATCAGGGCGGCAAAATACAACGTCGCCAATGTCGAGGAAGTCATTGCTGCCATCGATCCGGATTTCCAGTATCCCAACGTTACCGAGTGGCGGATCAGAATGGCTCTGACTGAGCAGGACTGGGAGCAAGTGCTGACTTATATCGCCCATTTGCCCAGTAAGCTGCGCCAGCACAGCCGCTGGCGCTACTGGAGCGAAGTGGCCATGCTCAAGTCTCAGGAAGAGAGTTTTGTGCTGGCGGGCAAACCGCTGCCAAAAAGACCGGCCGACCAGCTAAAAACACCAACGCTTAAAGCCCTGAGCGAGGAGCGCAACTTTTATGCCTTCCTGGTGGCCGATCTCAAGGGCAAGCCGTTTCAGCTTAACCATAAGCAAGGTACTGTGCACCAGAAGGATCTGCAAAGTCTGCAAGAGACGTTCCCCGGGCTGCAACGGATCAGCGAATGGCTGGAGCACAAACGCTACTACCACGCGCAGATGGAACTGAACCGGATTACCCCACGTCTGACTGACGCGCAGAAAAAGTTGATACCTTACCTGGCGCACCAGTGGCAGTGGCATCATCAGGCCATTATGGCGGCTGCCCGCGCAACGCTTTGGGATGATCTGGAGCTGCGCTTCCCGACCCCGGATGCCGACCTGTTCAGCCTCCATGCTCGCAAAAATCAGGTTGATTACCCATGGGTGCTGGCCATTGCCCGCCAGGAGAGTGCCTTTCACCCTATGGCCCGCTCTCACTCCGGGGCCATGGGATTAATGCAGCTGATGCCAGCCACGGCCAGACAGGCCGCAGGCCAGGCGGGGATACCGTTGAAAAACAAAGAAGCACTGTTCCAGCCCGGGATCAATATTGCCCTCGGCGCGACCCATCTGGGCTGGTTAGCGCAACGCTTCTCGGGCAGCCGGATTCTGGCCACGGCCGCTTATAATGCCGGCAGCACGCCGGTCAAGCGCTGGGTGGCTGAGCGAGGGCATCTGCCCCTGGATATCTGGATTGAAACCATTCCCTACGACGAGACTCGCAATTACGTGCAGAGTGTGATGGCGTTTCGGGTGATTTACAGCCTGCTGGAAAGACAACCGTTGCGAATGTTCTCGGCCACCGAGGTGGCGTCCCTGAGCGTGAACCAGCCAGAGCCTGCGGTGTTGGCTCTTCAGGCGCAACGCGACTGATGGCTGTCGTCACCCTACTCTGAAATAATCCCAACCTACCGCGTCTGAATCTGCTCGCCCTCCGGGGGCGAGCAGATCTGTGCGACTGTTTGTCACGGTTTTTCGGTGGATAAGCAGAAGCACCCCGTCAAGCAGCTTTCACCAGTGTACGACTGATCCAACAGGACAAATTGTCAGCTTCTGATACACTCTGTCAGATCAAGTTTTCGCTATATGGAGAATAACGTTTATGGACGGGCGTCATAAAACACATGCTGTCCGCGTTGGTCACGTAATTATCGGAGGAGATGCCCCCATCGTGGTGCAGTCAATGACCGATACTGACACCGCCGATGTCCACAAAACCATTGATCAGATTCGCCTGCTGGCCGACGCCGGTTCAGAGATCGTTCGCGTAACGGTCAACTCCGAAGAAGCTGCCGCCGCCATACCCGCCATCTACGAAGGCCTGGCCAGGCATAACTGCAATGTACCCATCGTCGGAGACTTCCATTACAACGGCCACCTGCTACTGACTAAGTACGACGAAACCGCCCGGCTGCTCGACAAGTACCGCATTAACCCGGGCAACGTAGGGTTTGGCAACAAAAAAGACGATCGCTTCAACGCCATGGTTGACGTGGCCATCAAATATGACAAACCGGTACGCATCGGCGTGAACTGGGGCAGCCTGGACAAAGAGCTCGCTACCACATTAATGGATGAAAATGCCCGTTCTGCCAACCCGAAGTCGTCCCAGGAGGTACTGCACGAAGCGTTGGTACTCTCTTCACTGACCAGCGCCAACGCTGCCGTGGAGCGTGGTCTGGGGGCTGACCGCATTGTCATATCGTGTAAGGTTTCCCGGGTTCAGGATTTGATTCAGGTTTATCAGATGCTGGCTGAACGGTGCCAGTTTGCCCTTCACCTTGGCCTCACTGAAGCCGGCATGGGCAGTAAGGGTATCGTCGCCTCCAGCGTTGCCATGGGCATTTTGCTGCAACACGGTATAGGCAACACCATCCGTACATCCTTAACGCCCGAGCCAGGTGCATCCCGTGATAAAGAGGTCATAGTCTCACAACAGATTCTCCAGGCGCTGGATATCCGCAGCTTCGCCCCTGAGGTAACCGCCTGTCCCGGCTGTGGTCGTACCACCAGTACGTTCTTTCGGGTACTGACCGACGAAGTCGACAGCTTCCTGCGCAGCAAAATGGTCAGTTGGCGTCACCAGTATGTCGGCGTGGAAAACATGAAGGTGGCGGTCATGGGTTGTGTGGTGAATGGTCCGGGCGAGAGCAAGCACGCCAATATCGGTATCAGCCTGCCCGGCACCGGCGAAGCGCCCTCGGCTCCGGTTTTCATTGATGGTGAAAAATACACCACACTCAAAGGCGATAATATCGCTGAAGATTATAAAAAGCTGATCGAAGAGTACGTGCACAAGACCTATGCTCTGCGGGATGAGCTGATTGCCAGTGAGCAGTCTTGATTGCCGGTTGACTAAGACGTAGCCCCGCCAGGGCGGGGTCTCTTTAAAGAGCATTGCCAATGGACTGTTTTATTCCACCCGTTGTTGCGGGTTCAGGGGGTTACCATTCACACGCTGCTTCGGGTCTGGCTGATCAGGATGCCCGTTTTCAGCAGCACACCCTGAACGTCGTTTCTCTAACCGAACCCCGACTATCAGCGCAACACCATCCTGTCTCCAGCAAGACAAGACGTAAAAAAGGCCACCACAGTCCAATTGGCGACGAACTCCGCTCCATCTTCATGAGTCGGTTTGAAAAAAAGAGCTCCCACAAGTCAAAACGACACTCGAAAATACGCCATTTGCTCAGTGAAAAAGGGGCAAAAATAGAATTGATCAACCACTTCACCCCAGAACAGATTGGTGAATATTTCGACAGTGGCCCCACCCCCCAGGGGTGGCCAGTGATAAAAGCACATGACAAAAACAGCGTGGTTGCCGGTTTAGGCAATAACACGAAAGTCAAAATGGCCATCAAGAAAAATAGTCGTGGCTCTAAATTGGTGGCGGTGAAAAAAATATA
>JAQFVO010000847.1 GCA_027942505.1 Endozoicomonas sp.
CTACCGCTAAGCAACCAGAAAGCCGTAGTTCTGGCCGCCATTAAAAGCCACCCGGAGGCCCTGGCCCATGCGTCGGCTGACTTTAAAAACGATGTCGGGATCGTATCCCTGGCGTTGCGCAATTGTGGGCATGGTGAGGATGTGTTGGAGCATATCGGTCCTGAGTTAACCGGGGACCCGGTCATTTTTCGCCAGCTTGCCACGCTGGCTGTGACCTGTGATCCCCGTTGTGTCCGGTATTTAGCTGAAGTACTGGTACAGGAACGGGATCAGCCATTGCTCAGGGAATTATATTTAACGGCTCAGAGAAGCTATGAACACAGCGGCCATCTCCGTTGGGTGCTCAATAATGACGTGCTTCAGGATCTTGCGCTGTACCGACAAATGGTCATCGAGTTTTTGCAGATGGGCCACCCCTATAGTGAAATTTTGAAAGAAATAAGTGAGTTTCAGAACGACCGGGAAGTGGTCGAACTGTCCATCAATTGCAATCCCGACAACTTCAGTCATGCCAGCGTGGCATTACGACAGGATAAAGCCCTGGCCCGGCAAGCCGTGGCCAAAAACGGGTTGATGTTGGAGCATGCCAGCGATGACCTGCGTGATGACGCAGAGCTGGTATCCATTGCCGTAAAAAATGATGGTTGGGCCTTGAAGCATGCCAGCGACCGTTTGCGACGTCATCCTGATATCATCACCGCTGCCTTGCAGAATGACGGCAGTGCACTGAAATATGCCCCAGAATGTATCCGCTGTGATACCCGTTTCGCCTACCTGGCGGTATCCCACCAGAAACATAACAGAACTAGAGGAATCAATTCCTATCTGCCAAGTCTGTTTTACGGCGACAAAGAGCTTATGATGATGGCGGTGAAGCTCAATCACAACAATTTCAGCCTGGTCGACAGTGCGCTGCAAGATGATGATGAGTTGGTGCGCGTGGTGCTGAAATATCATGGAATACAGCTCAGGTATGCCAGTACCAGGCTACGTGCTGATCGTGAGGTTGTGTGCCTGGCCGTGGCCAGCAGCGGCCAGGCACTGAGACACGCCAGCCCGCCACTGCGGGCTGACCGGGATGTGGTGGCGCTGGCCCTGCACAACGATGGTATGGCATTGCGGCATGTTGATAAGTCGCTCAAGGCCTGTGTGGAGATTGTGGCCATTGCGGTGAAACAAAACGGCCTGGCATTGCAATTTGCCCCGGCCAGCTTATGCCGGGATAAGTCGCTGGTCACCCTTGCCCTTGACAACAACGGTGAGGCGTTGCGCTTTGTCGATGCCGAGTTGTGGGATGATCCGGAGATTATTGCTGCTGCTGAACAGAGCATTGGCCCGGTGGCTGTTGAGTACATCCGTCTGGATATTAAGGAGTG
>JAQFVO010000856.1 GCA_027942505.1 Endozoicomonas sp.
AGCGGCGAGTTCGCGCACAACAAGAGCATCCAGCGGACGGCGCTAGACGCGCCGCCGCTTATGCAGGCGTTAGCTGCTCAGTCTTCATCATGCTCCTGCAAAACGGATAGGCTTTAAATGCTCTACGGGATGGGTGCTCATGCTGTCTATTCAGACATTTTTTTGACTTGAATCTATCGAATAAATTCTCAGAAGAATGTAGTCTCGGTGTTTATTGAGCTGGCATTTATGATGTGTCGTGTATTCCTTTCATTACCAGCATCATCAGTAGACTATGCTGCTTGGTATTCTCAAGCTGGTAGGCGGTAGTGTGCTATTTTCTGTAGTTCAACTTACAAGACATTGCCCGGGATGGTGAGCGCAAGCCCACCATCCGCACGGAGCTTATTTGCTTCCTTTCTGCTGGTTAGGGTTTAACTGCTTCCCACGATTGCCTTGGTTTTTAGCATGGGTTTGGTTTTGTCCAGAAGTGCCTTTATTTACATTACCCATATCAGCAGGGTGGTTGGGTTGCTTAGACATAGCTACCTCATCTCTGACCATTACAGTCTTAACAATTGAAAGTTGAAGCCACCATGACTCCAACTCATTGAAAAATAGTCCAGATATGTGGGGAGCATGAACATTTTTTGAAGCTGAGAGAGCAACACAACAATTAACACGCAGCTAACAAGTGGTTCCAGGTGACGCCTTCGGCGCACCTGAACCAAGCGTTATGTGGCTTGGTGCATAGTTCTTTTTATTTCGGTGATATCGGAGCAAAGGAAAGAAATAAATCCGAGCCAGCTGGCGTGAAAGTTCTGGCATTATTTCCTTCTTGTAATGCCAGCCTCAGCAGTATGCTGATTCTCAAGTTTGGGAGAAGCTGGCAAGAAGGTTCACATCTTTTTCCTCGTGCCACGCCAGCATAAAATTCAGTGTCTTCTGTTCGGTGTAGCTGGTGAGTGTTTTCAAAATTTCTGCTTTTTCTGTCCGCAGTTGCTGCCAGGGCCGTGTACGGCAAAAAGCGAAGAGAGTTTCTACCCGCTGGCGTTCAGGTTATGGTGCAAAAATTCAGCCTGGTGCAGCGCCAGCCTGAACATCAGAAGCGGAGAGTAGCCACATAACAAGAGCATCCAGCGGACGGCGCTAGACGCGCCGCCGCTTATGCAGGCGTTGTGCGCTATAGTGCATGGCTTTTCTCTGACTGGAAGTTCAGCAGAAATGAAAAATGTTTTGTGGGTTCTGGCGGGAGAGATTTGAATCTCTTTCCTCGTGCCATGCCAGTTTCAGCAGTACGCTGCTCTTCAAGTTATGGTGTTTCTGGCAAAGCAGTTTTGAGCTTTTTCCTTCGTGCAACGCCAGGCTAAAATCCATGCCAGTGGTTTGGCAGCAAATTTCAGCGTTGCCGTTTACCACAACTTTTGTTCGTCAGGGCTTCACGTCCTCTGCCATGAACAGAGAAAACATAGTTGGGTGTCGGTCTTCAGGCTCAC
>JAQFVO010000881.1 GCA_027942505.1 Endozoicomonas sp.
AACTGAGCTTTTACCAGATTGGTCAGTCGGTACGCAACGATGGCCCGCAAAGCCATTTGAGCAAGGCGGGTACGCCCACCATGGGCGGTGGGCTGATTCTGATCTGCATTGCCATCAGTACCCTGTTGTGGAGTGATCTTGGTAATCGTTATGTCTGGGTAGCCATGGTGGTTACGGCGATTTGTGGTGCGGTTGGCTGGGTCGATGACTATCGCAAGGTGGTGGAGAAAAACTCCCGTGGCCTGCCTGCCCGCTGGAAGCTGATCTGGCAGTCCGTAGCGGCTCTTGGGGCGGCGTTCTTTCTTTACTACACGGCACCTTCAGAGACGACAACCACACTGATTATCCCCTTTGTCAAAAGCGTCACAATACAGATGGGGCCATTTTTTATCGTCTTGACCTTCCTCACCATTGTTGGCTCCAGTAACGCCGTCAACCTGACCGATGGTCTGGATGGTCTGGCCATTTTGCCCACCGTTATGGTGGCATCGGCACTGGCAATCTTTGCCTATCTCAGTGGTCACGCGACGTTTGCCAACTATTTGCTGATTCCGGCCGTACCCGGGGCCGGTGAGCTGATTGTCTTCTGCGGGGCCATTGCTGGAGCCGGCCTCGGTTTTCTCTGGTTTAATACCTATCCAGCCCAGGTCTTTATGGGCGATGTTGGCGCCCTGGCCCTTGGCGCGGCCCTTGGTGTGGTGGCGGTTATTGTGCGTCAGGAAATTGTGCTGATCATCATGGGCGGTGTGTTTGTCATGGAGACGGTGTCGGTGATTTTGCAGGTCGGTTCTTTTAAGCTGACCGGCCGGCGTATTTTTCGCATGGCACCCCTGCACCACCATTTTGAGTTGAAAGGCTGGCCGGAACCGAGGGTTATTGTCCGCTTCTGGATTATTACTATCGTACTGGTCCTGATTGGTCTGGCTTCGTTAAAGATTCGTTAGGGCTGTACAGGTAGCGGAATTGTGACCATGGATGCCAGACAAGACAGTGGTTCAGGCAAAGAGCGGGTAATTGTCGGCCTGGGTAAAACCGGGTTATCGTGCGCCCGTTATCTCCACCGGCTGGGCTTGCCGTTCAAAATTATCGACACCCGGAGTAACCCGCCGGGTGCCGCTGAGTGTCGTCAGCAGTTTCCCGATGTGCCGTTGCACACCGGTGGATTTAACGAATCCTGGCTGATGGCCGCGGACGAACTGGTGATCAGTCCGGGCATCGCCCTGGCAGAACCGGCTATTGCCCGGGCCATTGCCAATGGCGCCCGGGCTATTGGTGATATTGAGCTGTTTTGTCGGGCGCTGCAGGCCAGCAACAGGCCATTACTGGCAATTACCGGCTCCAACGGCAAAAGTACCGTGACCACTTTAGTGGGCGAGATGGTTGGTGCTGCCGGGCTTAATCCCGGTGTTGGTGGCAATATCGGTATTCCGGTACTTGATCTGCTGGACGATCAGTCCATTGACGTTTATGTTCTGGAGCTGTCGAGCTTCCAGCTGGAAACCACATACTCCCTGCAGGCTACTGCCGCTACAGTGTTGAACATCAGTCCTGACCATATGGATCGCTACGCGGCGTTGGCCGACTATTGCCAGGCCAAACAACGCATTTATCTCGGTTGTCATACGGCAGTAGTGAATCGGGACGATGCCATGACGCTGCCTCTGCAATCGGCACAAACAGTGTCGTTTGGCAGTGATCAGCCTGGTCCGGGTCAGATGGGACTGCTGACAGACGGTGAGGGCACCTGGCTGAGCGTTGGTGCAGACAAACTGATCAATACTACCCAGCTCAGGCTTAAAGGACGTCACAACCAGTTAAATGCCCTGGCAGCCCTGGCGCTTGGCCAGGCTATTGGTCTTGATATGGCGGCCATGCTGAGCGCCCTGCGCCGCTTTACCGGTTTGCCCCATCGTTGCCAGTGGTTGGCTGAGTATGATGGTGTCGTCTGGTTTAACGACTCCAAGGCGACCAATGTCGGTGCTGCTATTGCGGCCATTGAGGGTCTCGGAGCAGAGCTTGGCGGCAAAGTGATTGTCATTGCCGGTGGTGATGGCAAAGGGGCTGATTTTTCCGACTTGCGACCAACGCTTGGCCGTTACGCCAGCCATCTGGTGCTGCTGGGACGGGATGGTCCGGTTATGGCGCAGGCGCTGGCCGGTAGCGTGCCTATACACCAGTGTGCCGGGCTAGAGCAGGCGGTAGCGCTGGCAGCCCGGTTGGCACAGCCAGGTGATGGGGTACTGCTGGCACCGGCCTGCGCCAGTCTCGATATGTTTAACAGCTTTGAGCACCGGGGTGAGCGGTTTGCCGAGCTGGTCAATGGACTGTTTTTATGCTGAAACGGGTTAGTCGTCTGCGCGAGCATCTGCCGGCACAGGCGGGCATTGATATCACACTGCTCAGCGCCGTACTCACCCTTCTGGCGATCGGCCTGGTGATGGTGGGTTCGGCTTCTATGGATGTCTCCGGCGACATCTTTGGCGGCCCCTTGCAGGTGGTGTCCAGGCAGCTGTTGTTCACCGTTATCGGTTTGCTGGTGATGGCTGGGGCCATGCTCTTCCCCACGGATTACATACGCCAGTGGAGCTGGGTTGGCCTGGTTGTTGCCAGTGTCCTGCTGGTACTGGTGCTATTGGTTGGGCGGGAAATAAACGGCAGTACTCGTTGGATACCGCTGGGCTTTTTTAATTTGCAAGCGTCAGAAGTCGCCAAGCTGGGTGTTGTTATCTACATGGCGGGCTACCTGGTCCGACACCTTGAGCAGGTGCGTTCCAGCTGGTGGGGTTTTTTAAAACCGCTTGTTATTATGGTGCTCATCGGCGCGGCACTGCTGGCGGAGCCTGACCTGGGCGCACTGGTGGTCTTGGCCATTGCCGTGATGGGCATGATTTTCATGGCTGGTATGCCCCTTATCCAGATCCTGGGCATGATTGCTCTGGCATCTGCCGCGGTGGGACTGTTGATCATGGT
>JAQFVO010000905.1 GCA_027942505.1 Endozoicomonas sp.
TGGAAGAAAATGAATCAATACGGCTTTCCTATTGCTCATAATCTCTAAGGCTGACATTAATCAGGCTGAGCACCCCATTGAGAGAGGCATTCTGATGGACTCAACAATCAGAAAATAGTTTCATGAGATAATTTGTATTTAAATTGAATCGGCAGTTTTCTACACGCGAAAAATCGAACACTCATTTTCTCAATCGAGATAATTAATCGAGTATAAACAAGACACACATAAATTTTCCCCATAAGTATCCCAGCCAAGAAAATGGGTGTCCTGCATTTTTTTCAATCTTTTGTCGATTTATCCAGGCGCACTGGGTGTACTATTTATCCCCTTCCTGTTTATCCCCACTGATCATCCAAAAGTTAACCTTACGAGTACGGGTGGTTGAAAGGTAAACCCCAGCGGGGCTGAATTTTGCCCCGCGCCAGCCAGAAATTTCCTCAATACAGCATTTCATGCGCCAGCTACCTTTGACCAAACCATAGATTCTGGCATCATTACAATCAGTTGTTACGAGTAGATGAGTGCCGCATGGACTGAACTGGGCATTCCAAATGAGATGGTTGATTTCAATACGCGTTTTTTCTTGCCACTGCCCATCTGCCTGTTGAAAAATCCTTACGGTATGGTCATCGCAAACGGTCATAGCATGAACGCAATCAGGGCTGAATGAATGGTGGGTCACTCCAGAATTTTGTTGTATGGTCGTATTTATCTGCCACGTTCCATTCACACGACTTAAAAAAGTGATTAACTTTCCGTCCAGGCAGATCATCACATTATGGCAGTCCTGGCTGAAACTGGCATTCAACATATAGTGCTTCACGTTAAGTGCCTCTGATTCCTGCCATCGCCCAGCAACCAGATAATGGATTTTCACCTTAAAATTCCCGATGTGTGTCAAAAGACAGCTGCCGTCAGCACTGAACGTGGCAATATCATCGCAGCGGAATTCGCGGATGTTCAACAGTGGCAGAAAACGGTGGTCATCATCTCTGACGATGGCCGCCGGCGCCGGGTGAGCGTACACGACTATTTTCTGGAACTGCCATGTTCCATCAACAAATTCATACATCAACAGATTTTTGCAGGCCAACACAACATGTTTTCCATTGGGACTGAATATGACCTTTGGCTCTTTGTAATCGCATTTAATCCATTGTTCTTGCTGCCATCGCGCACCATTATTTCCATAAATAATGACCACATAATTTCCAGAGACAGCCACCTGGGAATTACCACTGAGCGCAGCAAAGCTAAGTCCATCGGGATATTCAACACTCGCTTGTTCCTGCCAACGGTTGTCAACAAGCTGATGAAGCCTGATCCGGCGATTCCCGGAGACCGTTACGACTTGGCTGCTGTCGGCACTGAACCCGCACTGCACTGTGGTATCAGAACTGATCAAAGTATCTGACTGCCGTTTTCCTTCAACAAATCGGTACGGTCTGACACCAGTCACTAATAGCCTGGCAATGGCATGCATGCCATCGGGACTGAATATCAAATTTTCAACTGTCCCATTTTCGATAAATATGCCTGCTTGACTGACTGCAAACCTTTCAGCCCTGCCCAGCGTCCGGGCAATTGAAAAAAACAGAATCTGTGGGAACCGTGGGTGTTCTTTTTTCTTATCCAGTTTTTCAATGGCCTCCTGACCGCTCTGGCCAAATTCGTGCAACCAGGGGCGAAGGATGGTCTGATATCTCTCGCGAGCATTGTCAATGATATGGGATGAGCAAAAATTACGACAGAAGCTGATAGCACCCACATGGTTGCCTGCAATCAAGTCCCTGAACCGTGTGCTGACCCGGGAGTAGGCATAAACATCCTGTATGGGCATACAAGGCAGGAGATATTTTGCCAGTACTTCGTCAGGTAACCCGGCCAATGGGAAG
>JAQFVO010000329.1 GCA_027942505.1 Endozoicomonas sp.
ATGCCCAGCTCCAGGTACAAAAAAGCGGTCAGGCGCGTGGTCTCTCTTTCGTACCGGCGTAGTGTTTCCGGGGAGCGGGAGGCCGACTTATTGAGAAACAGCCTTAACGCATCGCCATCACTGCCAGCACCGATCATGTTGTCATGCTCACCAGAGGTGAGACGGCCAGGGGAAAGTCCAGAGCTGACTGGGGTTTTCACACTCACTGCTTCACCTCTGGGGTTTTAGGTAGTGCCTTTTTATACGCTTGCGCAGCACCACGGACTCGCTCAAGCTCAAGCTCCACGCTGGTCAGTTGGCTGATGCGCTCTTGTGATTGGGCCAGCTGCTGTGCCAGCTGCTCATTGCCTGCCTGCAAAGTGTTGCAACGTTGTTCACTGATTGACAGCTGCCCGGATTCAGTTTGCAGATGACGCACCAAGGGCATCAACTCGTCCTGTTTGCAGTCAAGCAGAATCATTACCTGGTTCAACAGCTGGGAGGCTGCCTGCGCCTTTTCCTGTTCGCCGGCCAGTGTTGCCCGCTCTTCACAGGCACGAATGTAGGCCCTGGACTTACTCTCCAGACGACTGCTCAGTTCAAGGTTCTCTTTTTTTAACTCCTGCTGCTGATCATTGAGCTTCTCAACCCGTTTTTCCAGACCCTGTTTCAACCTGCGTTCATCATCTACCACGCTGAGCCAGTGGTTGAGCTGTTCCTGGTGGCGCTGGTCGAGCTGTTTTTCCAGCGTGCTTAATGCCTGTTGCTGCATGATTTTCTGCTCTTCTGCCAGAGACTTCAGGTGCTCGTTTTCCTGGTGCAGGGAGTGCAAGGCACTCTGTGCATCCCTGATCTCCTCATCTTTTTGCGCCATCAACTGTTTTAGGGTATCGAGTTCTGAAACCAATTCTTCGTTACGAACCTGCAGCTCACTATTGCGCAAAGTCAGCTGCTCAATTTTATCAAACTGCTGGCTCATGGTTTCTTTGAGCTCATCAATTTCCTGATTGGCACTCTCTTCAAAAAGCTGTTGATCCTCAGACAGCTGATGCTTCCAACGAGCAATCCCTCTTTTCAGGTCTCGCACCAGGTCCTCAGGAAGTTCAAGCTCCTGCTCACTCCCAACAAAAGCCAGATAGCGCCACTCATTGTAAAAGGGCAATACAGTCTGCTTGCCCATTTTGGCCAGACGGGCAACTTTGTCGGCATTAATCCGCTCTCCGCTTTCCCTG
>JAQFVO010000920.1 GCA_027942505.1 Endozoicomonas sp.
TGAGCGGTAGTTATGCGCTTCCACTGATCTCGCATCGATTAGGGTTGTGCTTACTGACATAACTGGGTTATGGAAATTTATCAATTTTTTCGCAGGCGGTTTTCGGTTTGCGGTTTCTAATAAACTCAGACGCGCCACTCTACAACAACAACAAAGCTGTATGGGCAGCAGATCTCTGAGAGAAACATCGGAAACCTTCTTCAGCACCCCGGCCTGAATGAGTATGTTGGCCACTTGAGAATTGCACAGTAGCCAATACCTTCTATTCTCCCTGCAAGCCATTCGGTAAACAGGTCAAGCCATACTCGAAAATCCGTTGGCGTTCAGGAGATCAAGCGTGAATCTGAATCCATCAAACGTTAACTCAAACACACCGACTGGGACATCCGGAGAGTCTGTGAATAACAATGTGCAACCGGCGGGTGAAGCCTTCTCGATGTCGTGCATTGCTGCCGTTGCCGCTGATCAGCCTTCGGTCAGGTCCTCGCCTGGAACTGGTGCAAGTGAGCAGGCAATCACCAGCGGTGTTGTCGATATCAGCAAAGCGGTCGTGCCGGGTGACGACGAACAATACCAGCATCAACCACTTTCTCCCGATGCAACAAGCAGCGACTCAGACTCCGATCTTGAAGCAGATGGTATCGCCCCAGAGATCTGGACCTGTGATCAACAACATCACAGTAACATTCTTGAATGTTGGTACCGCAAGTACGATCAGGATTTTCTGGATAACTACGAGCTGACGGGTGAGTACAGACTGAATCTGCATGAGTTAAGCTCCATCACCCTTGGAGAAAACCAGATCAAAGAACAAGAAGAGAGGTTTATTGCTGGTGATTATGGGGAGGACTGCAACAGAAAGCGGAGAAGGCTTTACATCAAAAGGGAAAAACAATTACTTGAATTGGCAATGAAAACGGCCGAGCTGGAGGTGAAATATCAGCAGCGGTTCTCTGAGAAAGACGAAATATACCTCATTAAATGCACGTCAAATGAATACTCTAAGGTCAAACTCAAGCCTGAGGCAGTGAGGAAGCTTCTTGACGAAGACCCTGCCATTTTCGACGGATTAAAGTCCCCTCATATTCTGCTACCGGACAGCTCTGACCAATATCATCCTCTAGCGGCACGGTACCAGCCCCTGGCCAGGTTGATAGCAGATAACGACCACGATCAGTCAATGATTTTTGAAATACCCGAACGCAGTCCGTCCTGTGGCGTGCAAACACTAGACTCCAGCTCTGATGAATCGTCCGATGACTCGTCTGATGAATCATCTGAAGTGCTACCTGAAGCTTTGACCTGTTGCTCCGTTTGCTCTATTCCATTTCCGGCATATATGAAGCAATTCTACAAAGTTAATAGTCGTAACTCTTTTCAATGGGTTGATTTCATAAAAGCTGAGTACGAGTTGGATATGAAAAAAACTCGAGAGAAAATGTTCCTGGACAATTTTTACAGCTTTCTGTTCGGTGTTGAAAACTCAGCTACCTCATTGATGGTTGAATCCACCGCGCCCAATGCTCTTACTGACGAGAAAGAGGAGGCTGATCTGGCTCGTTTAAAAGTCAAGTTTGCCCTTCTTAGAAATACGTATCCGCGCCATTATGACGAGACATTTACCATGGATAAGTGGATGGACAACTTCTCTCACCTGTTTAAGGGATCATCT
>JAQFVO010000965.1 GCA_027942505.1 Endozoicomonas sp.
TGTTTGGAAGAGCACCAGATGGGCAGCATTGTGGTGGATGGCACACGCCTGACCAATGATCTGGACAATATAGAGACCATCCGCCGGGAAGTGGGGATGGTGTTCCAGCAGTTCAACCTGTTTCCTCACCTGACCATTCTGGAAAACTGCACTCTGGCCCCCATCTGGGCGCGCAAGCAGGCAAAAAAAGAGGCTGAAAAGCTGGCTATGGAGTATCTTGAACGGGTGCAGATTCCGGATCAGGCTCATAAGTACCCCGGTCAGCTTTCCGGTGGCCAGCAGCAACGGGTGGCCATAGCGCGGAGTCTGTGTATGAATCCGGAGGTGATGCTGTTTGATGAACCCACCTCGGCACTGGATCCGGAGATGATCAAAGAAGTGCTTGACGTTATGATCGAGCTGGCCCGGGAAGGCATGACCATGCTCTGCGTCACCCATGAGATGGGCTTTGCCCGGACGGTGGCGGATCGGGTGATATTTATGGATGAAGGGCAGATTATTGAGCAGGCACCGCCGGCTGAGTTTTTTGATAATCCCCGTTCAGAACGGACCCGGCAGTTTTTGGGACAAGTTTTAAACCATTGAAACAAAAAAGTAACAGAACTGCTCTTGGGCAGACTGTATTATCACCACCATAATTTCACTGGGCCCTTAATGGGCCCTTGCTGTGTGTTTTGAGGGCATTATGCATTTTACGCTTAGCCGCAAAGTTATTCTTGCTTCCGCCATTGCTTTGGCATCCCATGTCTCTTTTGTTCAGGCAGCTGGTTACGGTATTAATGAGCAGTCTGCTGGCTACCTGGCAACTGGCTTTGCGGGCCGAGCCTCTAATGCCATTAATGCTTCTATTGCTTCTACCAACCCGGCGGGTATTAGTTTTGTTGATGGTCGTCAGGTTTCTGCGGGTGCGGATATTATTCTTGAGGGTGGCAAGTTTACTGGGGAAGCGACAGATCGATATCTTCCAACCTCTGTCGGTAATATTCCTTTACCAGATCAAGCAGGGAGCACAGATGGTTTCCAGAAAACTTCCTTCGTGCCCTTTGGCTATTTTGTGATGCCTGTCGATGACCAGTGGAGCTTTGGTTTTGCCGGCTATGCACCTTACGGTATTGAGCTGGACTACGAAGATGACTGGGTCGGATCATGGTTTGGTGACATCACCAGCGTACAGGTAATGGCACTGCAGGCTACTGCTTCCTACAAAGTTCGTGATGATTTGGCCATCGGTTTTGGTTTGATCGGCGCTCACGTAAAAGGGAAACTGACCAGCAGACCTTATACGGCCAACACGCTCGGTACCATCGAAGGTGATGATAATACCCTTGCTTGGAATATTGGTGCTCTGTGGAATGTGAGTGAACAGACCTCGCTGGGTCTGGCTTACCATTCTACCTTCAAATTCAACCTTGAGGGCGATTACACAGTCACAGGTTCTCCCGGCGGTTCTCAGGATGGGACTCAAGACGCCAAGCTTAAGATTGTCATGCCTGAAAAGGTAATGCTCAGCGCCACGCACAAGTTTGATGACCAATGGACCTTTATGGCTGATGTCACTTGGACTCGCTGGACTCGTTTCCAGGAGTT
>JAQFVO010000978.1 GCA_027942505.1 Endozoicomonas sp.
GCAGAAGGGGCCAATGTTGAAAACATCGCCCAGCATTACTGGCGCAGTTTTTTTAAAGAGCCTTGCGAACAGAGACAGGCATTTTTAGACATCCTGAACAAATCGGGTTATCAGTTTTCCGGAACAGATAAGTACCGTCGGAAGGAATTGGTGAAAACGCATAAAGAGAATTGTGTGAATCTGAGGCAATAATCAGGTACAGGTCTTTCATTATCGATAACAGCTGTCGTTTATAGTGATAAGAAATATATTTTGACCCCAGCTTTTTGCGACTCCTGTGAGTGCCTCACGGCAATGCAAAAAATGCTTAAATTAAGTAGCTAAACTGCATGGAGGCTTGGTGATTTAGCTCTCTGATGCGGCAATAGAAAGTATACTTTTTGGCGATGTATTCAGCCGTCTTATAAGGAAAAAGGCTGGATGTGGAACTACTTGCCGTTCTACTGAGAAGCTTTCCTCAATTAAAGCCAGGCATTTCCCTCATCGAACAGGCAATGACACACCAGGGAAGAAAAGTGATAACAGTGGGTCCCCAAGAAATATAATTTCTTGAAATGATACCTTTGAGGTTGAGTCACATGACAGACCCAATTAACAAAGAGAGACTGTGTACACACCACCCCAGAGAGACACTGACCCTTAATCTGACAGAGAAGGCAAATAAGTTTCAACACTGGATGATTGCGAGCCTGCCCCAAGAAGTATGGGGCAATATTATAGGGTATTTATCACTCCAGGACGTGAACAATCTTGGTATAGCGTATGCAGGAACAAGTAGATCGTTAAATGCCTGCGGTGTATCACAAGTACAGTATTTTTGCTCCTTGCCGGAAAATCAGAAACATTTTTTTAAAAAACTTTCTATTTCAAACCAGCAATTAATCAAACACATCAGATCTGTGCCGGGCAATCCGGCAAGAAACACCACTCTACCTGGCACAAACGAAACTCCGATTGCAGTGCACAACCATGAATCCAACACGTTCGCAGACAAACCAAATCTGTTCCTGACAAAAACATTTCCGGAAGTAATTTTTTCCTGCTTTGCCAACTATGTCTTCAACCATCTATCCAGAACAAACAATTTGA